>CAZXYV010000055.1:7694-9217 GCA_964645025.1 uncultured Dehalococcoidaceae bacterium
TAAAGAGAATTGAGGCGAATGACAGTGAAGCGTGGAGTTTTATATCAATATAAAAAATACCTGCCCGTCACCCGGCAGACCCCGCTGTTTACCATCGGGGAGGGCGATACCCCGCTGGTAAAATGCGATAGACTGGCGAAAAAGTACGGCTGCGGCGCGCTTTACTTCAAGCTGGAAGGGTGCCACCCCACCGGCTCCTTTAAGGACCGGGGCATGGTGATGGCCGTGGCCAAGGCCGTAGAGGCCGGCAGCAAAGCTATCATCTGTGCCTCTACCGGCAACACCAGCGCCTCGGCGGCCGCTTTCGCGGCTTACTGCGGGCTGGAATGTATCATCGTTATCCCCGGGGGGAAAATCGCCCTGGGCAAGCTGGCCCAGGCCATTATCTACGGGGCGAAAATCATCGCCGTTGAAGGTAATTTCGATAAAGCGCTGGAAATCGTCCGCAGTCTGTCGGAAAGGCACCCGGTGACGCTGGTGAACTCGCTCAATCCCTACCGCATCGAGGGGCAAAAGACCGCCGCTTTCGAGATAATCGACGTCCTCGGCGATGCCCCGGACTATCTCTTCCTGCCGGTAGGGAACGCCGGCAATATCACCGCCTACTGGAAGGGCTTTAAAGAGTATTTCGATGCGGGCGAAGCTACCAAAAAACCTAAAATGTACGGTTTCCAGGCCGAGGGCGCCGCGCCTATCGTCCGCGGGCATATCATCGAGAAACCGGAAACGGTGGCCACGGCGATACGCATCGGTAACCCGGCCAGCTGGGAGAAAGCGGTGGCCGCCCGCGATGAGTCCGGCGGCATCATCGACATGGTCAGCGACGATGAAATCCTCACCGCCCAGCGCATCATGGCGGCGGAGGCGGGGGTCTTCGGCGAGCCGGCTTCGGCGGCACCTCTGGCAGGTCTGATAAAGCTGACGGGGCAGGGTAAAAAATTCTCCGATAAAGTCATCGTCAGCGTGGTTACCGGCAACGGCCTCAAGGACACCGAGACCGCCTTAAAGAAAGCCCCTTCCATCCTGGAGCTTCCGGCGGATATCAAGGCGGTGGAAAAGGCCCTGGGGTGGAAATAACCGATTCGTCATTGCGAGGAGCGTAGCGACGTGGCAATCTCAATCGTTGGTTTTACTCGGTTTTAGGGATTGCCACGCCCTTCTGCGGAAGGGCTCGCAATGACAGGTAAGAATGATAACGGTGGCAGGTTATAAGGAGGGCGGCGCATGTTTGACGAAGCCAGGATAAAAAAAGCGGTCCATAGTATCATCGAAGCTATCGGGGAAGACCCATCCCGTGAAGGCATCCGGGAAACTCCCCAGCGCGTGGCGGAGATGTATGCCGAGCTTTTCCAGGGTTTACACAAAGACCCGAAGGAAGACCTCGACGTGGACTTTGAGCTGGGGCACCGGGAGATGGTGATTCTGAAGGACATCCCGTTTTATTCCATGTGCGAGCACCACCTCCTGCCTTTTTACGGCGTCGCCCACGTGGGCTATATCCCCAACGACGAGGGGCGTATCGT
>CAZXYV010000056.1:0-9131 GCA_964645025.1 uncultured Dehalococcoidaceae bacterium
TATCGGTAAGCTGCCGCCGCGCTCGGCGAGGAAACGGGGCAAGATTGAAGCCCTGCTGCCGCGTACCGGCGGCGAGAGCTTTACCCCACCTCCCCCTGACGAAGAGGAAGAAGAAGACGAGTAATCCTCATGCTGGAAGATGCCGAATTAATATAGCGCACTCATCGCGTCTCCCAAAACAATAATAACATTATTTCTTAAGAAATAATCATAAAATAGCTTCAATACCTCTTGACAAATGGTGGCTATAGTGATACCATATTAGTGTGAGTGAGATAGAGCAGATAGTCGAACAGATGAGGGATAATCCCAAAGACGTTAGGTTCGATGACCTCTGCAAAGTATGTAAACACTATTTTGGGAAGCCCCGCACAAAGGGTAGCCATCAAATATTCAAGACTCCGTGGCCGAGTGATCCTAGGATAAATATTCAGAATGACAATGGAAGAGGTAAAGCTTATCAGGTAAGACAGATATTAAAAGCGATTGATAAATTAAGAGATATTTAAGAAAACACTGGTTCATTAGGAGATTTGATATGGATAAATATACTTACCGAGTTACATGGTCTGAGGAAGACGGCGAGTATGTCGGACTGTGCGCCGAATTCCCTAGCCTCAGTTGGTTGGCTGATACTCAGGAAGCTGCGCTGGCAGGCATCAAGGACACCGTCCACCAGGTTATCCAGGACATGAAATCTACAGACGAAACTATACCTGAACCTCTGGCAACGAGGAGCTATTCAGGGAAATTCACTGTGCGCATCCCGCCGGAAGTACACAGGAAGCTCCAGATAGAGGCCGCAGAGGAAAATATAAGTTTCAATCGACTTATAAGTGCCAAGCTGTCCTGTTAAGTTAATGTGAATATGCCAAATTGGATGAAGATAGTTGTCATTATTCTCGGTCTCTACATTTTGCTGCCTATTAATATAGCTGCGCGCACTAATGCAGATGTTGACAGAGCCGCCGCTGATGCCCAAACAAAAACCACCACAATATTTTCTAACGCCTTTGAGGAATCAGTAAAGCACCAAGTTTTCGGCAATATCTTAGAGGCATTTGATCATTTATTCTCTAAATAAAAAAGCCCCTAAAATTTCGGGGCTTTACATTTTAGTCATTTTTTATTTTTAGTTTGTGTTTTTGATTTTTGGTCTTTGATTTTTGATTTTTTTAGACGCCCTGCGTCATCTGGTAAATCTTGCCCTCGGTGGATATCGCCGGCGCTATCACCATCTCCGCGTTGTGCATTTCCTGGATGTTGGCCGCGCCGCAGAAGCCCATCGCCGTGCGTAAAGCCCCCACCAGGTTTTCCGTGCCGTGGGTCAGCGAGGTTGGCCCGAAGAGCAATTTTTGAAGCGTGGTGTTCGTCCCCACCTTAATGCGCGTCCCGCGGGGCAGGGCCGGGTGGGGATGGGACATCCCCCAGTGATAGCCGCGCCCGGGGGCCTCTTTTGTCTGGGCGATGGGCGAACCTATCATCACGGCATCGGTGCCGGCGGCAAAGGCTTTGCAGATATCGCCGCCTTTGCGCAGGCCGCCATCGGTAATAATCGGTATATATTCACCTGACTCACGATAGTATTCATCCCTGGCCGCGGCGCAGTCGATAGTCGCCGTTATCTGCGGGACGCCGATTCCGAGCACTTCCCGGCTGGTGCAGGCGGCACCGGGCCCGACGCCGACCAGCACGCCGGCAATACCCGTCCTCATCAGCTCGAGGCAGGCGTTATAGCTGACGCAGTTGCCGACGACAATCGGCATCTTTGTCTGCTCGCAAAGCTCGGAGAATATCAGGCCGCGGTAGCTCTTGGAGATATGGCGGGCGCTGGTAACGGTGGACTGGATGACCAGGATATCGCCGCCGGCCTCGGCGACGATAGAGGCCAGGCGTTTGGTGTTGGCCGGTATTAGAGAAATAGCGCAGACCGCCCTCGCCTTTTTTATCGCACTCACCCTGTCGCCAACCAGCTTCTCTTTAATCGGCTCTTTATACACCTTTTGCAGCAGTGCGGTTACTTCGGCGTCCGTGGCTTTGGCGATTTTCTCCAGCACTTCGTCGGGATTAGCATAGCGGGCTTGCACGCCGTCCAGATTGAGAACACCGAGTCCACCCAGCTTGTTTATCTGGATAGCCAGTTTAACATCGACGACGGAGTCCATCGCCGAGGTGATAAAGGGAATAGAGAAAGTAAAATCGCCGATGTGGAAATCAGTGCTGGTCTGGTCGGGGTTGATGGTGACATCCCCGGGCACGATGGCTACTTCGTCAAAGCCGTAGGACTGCCGTAGCTGTTTGAACTTGGGAGTAGCCTTAGCGCTGCACATATATGTGCTATTCATTATAACAAATAATAAAAATGTTTTGCAAGACAGCTTTTCCATCTCAACGAGCCTACCGACCTTGAAAATATTTTTATACTAATAAATAATATTTGACAATTCCCCACATTACTCTTTATAATTCCGTCACGTAAGCAGACCGTTGGCGGCTTTATTATGCTAGTCCTTTTTTTGATTCTGGCGCTCATTTTCCTCATTGGAGGTGGCGCCGGCTTATTTTACGTTAATGTCAACATGGTCCCGGGTACCGACCTCTGGATTTGCGGTAATATCGCTTTCGGCGTGTTTGTGGCCGTGGGTTTTGTTATCATAATTTTCATGGCTATCTTCAACGCCGAGTTTGATTAACATCTATTTACACTTCGGATTTCTCTTCATAGTGATTAAAAAATCAGCCTCACCCTCGCCAGCCTTAAAAATAGACAGGCGGAGGCGTATCGTTCTATAATATTCAGGTTAAGGATACATTTTTTATGCCGGTTCTTTTTGTGGTGGCCACCCCCATCGGAAACCTGGAAGATGTTACGTTACGGGCCTTGCGTGTGCTCCGTGAGGTGAAGCTCATTGCGGCTGAAGATACCCGCAAGACCCGGCGCCTCCTTAACGCCTATGGTATTAAGACGCCTATGACCAGCTATTACGAGCATAATAAGCTGACCAAGCTGGATTATATCCTGGACTGCCTCAGAGAAGGTGATGTCGCCCTGGTCTCCGAGGCGGGCATGCCGGGTATTTCCGACCCCGGCTACGAGCTTATCGCGGCGGCTGCCCAGCGTAACATCCCGGTCGTACCCGTGCCCGGGCCTTCGGCCATTACGGCAGCGCTGGCCGTCTCCGGGCTGCCCACGGACAGGTTTATCTATATCGGTTTCCTGCCACACAAAGCCAACGCCCGGCGGCACACACTGGAATCGGTCGCCGCTGAGCCGGGCACCATCATCGCCCTGGAAGCCCCACACCGCCTGCTGGCGTCACTGCAAGACATCCTTCTCGTCCTCGGCGACCGGCGCCTGGCCGTCTGCCGTGAGCTTACCAAGCTTTACGAGGAGACCTTCCGGGGAATCGTGAGCGAGGCTATCGGGCATTTCACGGAGCCGAGGGGAGAGTTCACCCTGGTAATCGCAGGCCAGGGCACACAGGATAAACCAAAGCTGACCGAAGCTATCGAGCGGCAGCTGCAACAGATGTACCTGGCGGGAGCTACGGTCAAAAAGGCCGTGGCCGCCGTGGCCGGAGAGACCGGGCTGAAAAAGAAAGAGCTATACCAGACCTGGCTCAGGCTGGATAAGGTCTGGGAAAGAGAAAAAGAGTAGTTTTAAAACCTACGAAGGAGTTGACCAATGCGTCGCGGCTGTATTTCTCTGGGCGAGATAAAATGTGACAAATGCCAGAACCCTATTCCTTATCCCGACCGCTACCTGGCTATCAATGAAAAGGGCGGCGTCGAGGACGAAGAGGGCGATACCAAACGCTATTGCCTTGAGTGCTGCCTGAAAAAAGGCTACGCCCACTACAAAGAAGAGAAAGGTGAAAAGATACTTACCTTTTTCTAAATCTGTGGTTAATTCTGCTTTTAACATCTAACATGACTGAAAGAATTTTCATCGGGGTAGGCTGGCCATACGCTAACGGTTCGCTGCACCTGGGACACATCGCCGGGGCATATCTGCCAGCGGACATCTTCGCCCGATACCACCGCCTCAAAGGCAATGAAGCCCTGATGGTCTCCGGCTCCGACCAGCACGGCACGCCGATAACCCTCAAGGCCGAGCAGGAAGGCAAGGACCCGCGTGAAATAATCGATTTTTACCAGCGGGAGTTCCTCGATTGCTGGCAGAAGCTCGGCATCACCTTCGACCTGTTTACCGGCACCCATACGGACAACCACACCACTACGGCACAGGATATTTTCCGGAAACTTCTCGATAAAGGCTACCTTTACCGTAATACCATCTCCCAGCTCTACTGTCCAAAATGCCGGCGATTTCTACCTGACCGCTATGTCGAAGGTATCTGCCCAGCCTGTAAGACACCCGGCGCCCGCGGCGACCAGTGCGATGCCTGCGGCAAGCCGCTGAACCCGAGCGAGTTGATTGACCCTTATTGCCAGATATGTAAAACCAAGCCCGTCGCGAAAGATTCCGAGCACTTTTTTCTCAAGTTAAGCGCCTTTCAGGAAAGGCTGGAAACCTGGGTGGGGGAGAATAAAAAACGCTGGCGTCCTAACGTTTACGGTTTAACGCAGCGCTATTTAAAAGAGGGCCTTAAAGACCGCGCCATAACGCGCGACATCGAATGGGGCATACCCGTCCCGGTCAAAGGGTTTGAAAACAAACGGCTTTATGTCTGGTTCGAGGCGGTTATCGGCTATTTATCCGCGTCAAAAGAATGGGCGGCAGAACGGGCCGGCAACCCTGAGAAATGGCACGATTTCTGGGATAAGGGCAACGCTGCCAGGTGCTATTACTTCATCGGTAAAGATAATATACCCTTCCATACCCTTATCTGGCCGGCGATGCTCATGGGCTACGAAGCACTCAACCTTCCCTACGATGTCCCATCCAACGAGTTCCTGACCTTTGAAAATCAAAAAGGCTCCAAGAGCAAAAACTGGGCGGTCTGGCTGCCGGACTACCTCTCGCGCTATGACCCCGACCCGCTGCGCTATATTCTTTCCATCAATATGCCGGAGACCAGCGATACCGACTTTTCCTGGCGCGAGTTCGTACGGCGGAATAACGACGAGCTGGTGGCCACCTATGGTAACCTGGTGAACCGGGTGCTGACTTTTACCTACCGCAACTTCGACGGGAAAGTGCCGGAGCCTGAAAAATATGATGCATCCAGCCAGCAATTACTGAAAGACGCCGACAACACTTTAACAACGGTTGATGAATGCCTGAAAAATTGTTCGTTCAAGGAAGCCATTAAAAATGCCATGGCGTTAGCCCATGCCGCCAACCGTTACCTAGATGCTCAAGCCCCCTGGAAGATGATTAAAGAAAACCGCCCGGCCGCGGCCACCTCGCTGTACGTGGCGCTTACGGTTATCACGCAGCTTAAAAATATGCTCTATCCCTTTATACCTTTTAGTTCCCAAAAAGTGCACGAGTATCTCGGTTTTAAAAACGATATTACCCGCGGCGGCTGGCAATGGCAGGCCTTACCGCCGGGGCAGACATTATGTCAATCGCAACCTCTCTTTAAAAAACTCGAAGAAAGCATTATTGAAGAGGAGACGAAACGCATTGGAGCTTAGCCAGATTTATGCGCCCGTCCAGGAAGATTTAATTAAGGTCAGAGATACTCTCACGTCCATCAGCCGGATTGATTACGCCTGGCTGGCGGAGCAGTTGAGCTACCTGGTCAAGGAAACCGGCAAGGCGCTCCGGCCGGCGCTTACTCTGCTGGCTGGTAAGTCCTACCGGTATAATCTCTCCTACCTGCTGCCGATGTCGGTCTCCGTGGAGCTGATGCATACCGCCACGCTGGTCCATGACGACGCTATCGATAATGCCTTAACGCGCCGGGGCCAGGCGACGATTAACAGTATCTGGGGCGATGAAATCGCCATACTCATGGGGGATTACCTGTTCGCCAAGGCCGGCGAGTACGTCGCGGACACGCAGACGCCGCGGGTCATCAAGCTCTTTTCGCAGACCCTGGGTATTATCTCCAGCGGCGAAATCGGCCAGTTCCGCGGGGCATTCAACCTCGACCGCAACCGGGAAAACTACTTCCGCCGCATCTATAGCAAGACCGCTTCTCTGTTTTCCCTCTCCACCCAGTCCGGCGCTATCCTGAGCCAGGCGCCGGAAGAGGCCGTGGCGGTGATGAAAGAGTACGGCGATAATCTCGGTATCGCTTTTCAAGTCGTGGACGACATCCTGGACTTCACCAGCACCGAGGAAATCATGGGTAAACCGGTCGGTTCCGATTTGACCCAGGGTACCCTCACGCTGCCGGCGATTCTACTGGCGGAGCGCTATCCCCAGGACAACCCGGTGAAGCGAACATTCGAGACCAGAGACAAAAAATACGTGGCTAAAGCGATTGATATGGTGCGGAATTCCACCATTATTGATGAGTGCTATCAGACGGCGTCCGAGTACTGCGGGCGGGCCTGCCGCAACCTCAAGTCCCTGCCGGATACAGCCAGCCGGCAGGCGCTGTATAACATGGCGGATTTCGTCGTCAAGCGTGAGGTATAAAATACGGCTCTATTCCCCAGCTTCAAGGACGCTGCCGTCCCGGTAGGTCTCTTTTTTCACGGTGGGTAGACCTTCTTTAAAACGGTCGACGGCGTACTGGCTGGCGGCGAAGCCCTCACCCCGGTGCGCCGCCGATATCGCGACCAGGAAATTGATGTCACCCACGTTGAGCTTCCCCACCCGGTGGTAAATGGCGACTTGGTTCACCGGCCACTTTTGCTTAATCTCGGCGGCTATTTTCCGCAGCCCGGCTTCGGCCCTGCCATCGGCATCGGTGTATTCTACCGAGAGAACGGGCTTACCGTGGGAGTTGTCACGGATGAGGCCGACGTAAGTGACCACGCAACCGCTGCCGGATGTCCTGACCTCATTGATGACCGATTCCGGGGAAATAGGCTTGTCCGTTATTTTAATCATGCTGGCCTCGAGTACGTTTTTAATAATAATGTCATTGCGAGGAGCCCTTCGGTTACTCTCAGGGTTCATCCTGAAGGATTCTCCCTGAAGGGTAAACTCCGCAACGCGGCAATCTCAATCGTGGGTATAACGCGGTTTTAGGGATTGCCACGCCCTTCTGCGGAAGGGCTCGCAATGACAAAAAACACCGTATGTAAAGCTGTCAATCAGACGGGGCCGGCGTCTGCTTCGGGACAAGCTGGGGCACCCCGGGTACCTTTTTAAGCTGGGGCACCGGTTCACTTTCAGGTACAGGTTGTATCGGCGCCGGTATATTGGTTTTCTTGATGCGCCGCCTGGTCCCCGGAAGGGACAGGTGCTTGAAGATTTTTTCCAGCTCCTCGCCTTCGAGAGTCTCATGCTCGATGAGCTTCTTAGCGAGTAGTTTCAGCTTCGACTTGTTTTCAGTCAGTACTTTCTTGGCCGTGCCGTAGGCTTCTTCAATAAGCTTGTTAATCTCCCGGTCGATTTCCAGGGCCGTTCTCTCGCTATAGTCCTTCTGCTCGGAGATTTCACGGCCCAGGAAGACCATCTCCTGCTTGTTGCCGAAGGTCCGCGTGCCCAGCTTATCGCTCATGCCATAATCGGTCACCATGCGCCGGGCGCAATCAGTCACCCTTTGGATATCGTTATGGGGCCCGGTCGACCTTTCATTAAAAATCAGTTCTTCCGCCGCATGGCCGCCGAGCAACATGGCCAATGTGTCTTTAAGCTCCGAACGTGTCGTGAGATACCTATCCTCCGTCGGCATTTGCTTGGTATAGCCCAGGGCCATCCCGCGCGCCACGATGGAGATTTTATGCACCGGGTCGGCGTTGGGCAACATCCTGGCCACGAGGGCGTGTCCGGCTTCATGATAGGCGATGACTTCCTTTTCCTTGGGACTGACTTTACGGCTCTTCCTCTCGGGGCCGGCGATAACTCGGTCAATGGACTCCTCGAGCTCCACCATGCCGATAGCTTTCTTGTTACGCCGGGCTGCCAGTATGGCCGCTTCGTTGACCATATTGGCGAGGTCGGCACCGCTGAACCCGACCGTCCCTTTGGCCAGCACCTCCAGGTCAACACTAGCATCGAGCGGTTTGCCGTTGGTGTGCACCTTGAGAATCGCGGTGCGCCCGACAATGTCCGGCCGGTCCAGCACCACCCGCCGGTCAAAGCGGCCGGGACGGAGCAGGGCCGGGTCGAGGATATCCGGCCGGTTGGTGGCGGCGATGACGATAACGTTGGTATTGGTATCAAAGCCGTCCATTTCCACCAGAATCTGGTTGAGCGTCTGCTCACGCTCGTCGTGGCTGCCGCCCAGTCCGGCGCCGCGCTGGCGGCCGACGGCATCAATCTCATCGATAAAGACGATACACGGCGTATTGCGCTTGGCCTGGTCGAAAAGGTCCCTCACCCTTGAGGCGCCGACGCCGACAAACATCTCGACGAACTCGCTGCCGCTGATGGAAAAGAACGGGACATCGGCCTCGCCGGCTACGGCGCGCGCCAGTAACGTTTTACCGGTGCCGGGCGGACCAATCAATAAAACCCCCTTAGGGATGCGGGCTCCCAGGGTCTGGAACTTTTCTTTAGACTTGAGGAATTCGACAACCTCCTGCATGTCCTGCTTGGCTTCTTCGGCGCCGGCCACATCGGCGAAGGTAACCGTGGCCCGGTTGGCCGGGAAAAGCCGCGCCCGGCTGCGCCCGAAGCTCATCGCCTGGTTGTTAGCCCCGCGCGCCTGGCGGAAAATCATGTAAAAAATGAAGACAAATATAAGTAAAGGCAGGAAAGTACCCAGTATCTGGCCCCAGTTAATCCCGCTGGATATCTTTATCTCGAAGCCGCCCTCAGGGAGGACCAGCCCCAGCTCTTTGAGGTCAACTATAGTGAGAACACCAATATCCGTCTTCAGCTGTTTACTATCGGTGGTGATAACGAGCAGTGTATCACCTTGTACAACTACCTTCTGTATCTCCCCGCTCTTGGACATGTCGATAATCTGACTCAGGGGAACTGTCTGGGTCTGGTTGGACCCAGGAATCAGGAAGGAGAAGAGGAGAACCGCCACGACTAAAATGACGATATATATCAGGCTATTGCGCTTCCAGTTCGATTTCATACCTCGCCTCGA
>CAZXYV010000057.1:0-8941 GCA_964645025.1 uncultured Dehalococcoidaceae bacterium
GAGGGAGCTTGTGGTCGGGGGCTTTCTTAATGAGCCCTTCAACGTCGCCGCCGGGTAAAAGCGGCAGGACCATATAGGGCTGTCCTTCGTGGTCGCCGAAGTCATAGACCGTCACGATATTAGGATGGTCGCCGAGCCTGCCCATAGCCCTGGCTTCGCGCTTGATGCGCGTCCTGGCGACGGCGTCCAGCTTCTCGGTCTTTATCAGGGCGAAGGCGACGTCACGGTCTAAGGTGGTGTCATGGGCGAGGTAGACCTTCTTCTTGCCGCCCTCCCCTAAAAACTTCTTGACCTGATAGCGCCCCCCGGCAAATGAGGTGGGCTGGGGGGAAGATGGCCTGGACAGTTCCTGCGGTTGTGCTGTTAGAGTGTGTCCGCATTCCTCACAGAATTTGGCCATGGGTTTGTTGGTATGGTGGCACTGGGAGCAGATTACGTTGGTCTGGAGTGGCCGTCCGCAATCAGTACAAAACCTGGCGCTGTCTTTGTTTTCAGCCTGACAGTTTGGGCACTTCATGGAAAGCACCTTTCGTAATGTTGCTTAAGTGTAAACTCAAGTGATATTGGAAGTCAAGGCAGTTTTTAGGTTTCATTGGCAATAATTGTTTAGTAAAAGTTGTTATGTACTAAAAAAGTAGATTGAGACCTTTGAAGAAGTGTAGGGGATAACAAATTAACGACGTAAGGTCTGGCGCTGCCATATTTCTCAACTGTCGTAGATAAAACTCCTGACCCGGCACGTCGGACGCCAGGTGGTATCCCCACCGTTCCGGAGATACTCGGAATCAATCGACGCAACGTAGTTAGCGTTACCAAGCTACACCGCATGCTGAGATCGTATTTAAGGTTCTTCAGCCCGCAGTCCTTGGGTTGGCTTATAAAATTCTGGATACCCATCGGGGGGAAAAAGGATGTGCGCACTCTTTGACATCTGTAGTTGTGTATTATACAATTTATCAACTCGCGCTTGGGTTACATTATGAAGTCACTTTTTCAACTAATTTAAGAGTCGGGGAACACTTTTTAGACAAATGCAAACATTTATTATTAAGCGGTTATTACAGAGTGTATTAGTGCTTATTGTGCTTACCTTTCTGGTGTTTCTGGTTATCCACTTGTTACCGGGTGACCCGCTCTTGCTTTACTCTGCACAAGGTGAAATCGCAAATTTGGCACCGGAGCAGATTAGTAGCTTGAAGGCGGAGTTTGGATTGGATAAACCGCTTCTGGTGCAGTATTTTGTTTGGATATTTAACGTCTTTCACGGTGACCTGGGTAAATCAATCTTCTATAACGATAAAGTTACGACCTTGCTTCTTGAGCGTATGCCCGTAACTATTCACCTGGGATTAGTGGCCATCATACTAGGCGCAGTCATCGGCATCACTTTCGGTGTAATCTGCGCTCTAAGACGCGGCAAATTGATTGACACCGTGTTAACCTTTATCGCCAACATAGGGATAACCGCGCCTGGATTCTGGTTGGGTATTTTGATGATTTATTTATTTGCCCTCAATTTAAAATGGCTGCCCACCAATGGCTATACTCCGCCCTTTACGGATTTTTGGATGAGCACTAAGCAGTTGATTATGCCCGTTTTTTGTCTTTCGTTTTTTTCGCTGGCTTCGATGGCCCGTCAGACCCGCTCAAGTATGCTTGAAGTCGTGCGCCAGGATTATATTCGAACTGCCTGGGCCAAGGGGTTGAGAGAGAGGGTTGTCGTAACGAGACATACTATTAAAAATGGCTTAATTCCAGTAATTACTATGCTCGGTATGCAGGTACGCACAGTTTTCGGCGGCTCCGTTCTTATCGAGTCGGTTTTCAATATTCCTGGATTTGGCAGATTGATGGTACAGTCAGTTAGGGCCCATGACTATATGTTTGTCCAGGGAGGTGTGCTGGTAATTGCTGCAATCGTTATGATGGCCAACCTCATCGTGGATCTTTCCTACGGTTGGCTTGATCCCAGGATAAGATATGGTTGAAAAGTAAGTATATAAAAAGAAAGAATGGGGAAATTGAAAAAGCCGGTGGCAGCACCCGAACTCTCAGAAGTAACTACTAAGCATAGTGAGTTTCGCCGCATAATGATGGTCATCTTCAGACGCAAGCTCTCATTGATAGGTATGCTCATCATTATACTTTTTATACTCACCGCCATTTTTGCGCATTGGCTTGCCCCTTACGACCCCTATTTAATGGATACACCCAATCAATTGCAGCTTCCCAGCATGACACACCTTTTAGGTACTGATTTGCTGGGTAGAGATACTTTTAGTCGCTTGATTTATGGCGCTCAAACGTCGCTTATGGTGGGACTGGGAGCGGTGGCTATCGGCGTAATCGTCGGGCAGAGCATGGGATTAATCGCCGCCTACTTCGGAGGGATCGCATCCGCCGTAATCATGAGAATCATAGATGCCCTCATGTCTGTTCCCGGAATGCTCAGCGCGCTTGTAGTTGCGGCATTACTCGGCGGCGGTCTCAAGAATGTCATTGTTGCTCTTGGCGTGGCCGTGCTGTCAGGACATTGCCGGCTGATGTGCAGTCAGGCGCTAACCGTAAAACAAAATGATTATGTATTGGCCGGGCGGGCCATGGGCGTCAGTAATTTACGCATGATAGTGCGGCATATCCTGCCCAATGCCTTTCCCCCGCTTTTAGTGCTGATAACGATGGATTTAGGGGTTGTCATCGTCGCCGAAGCCGGGCTGAGTTTTTTGGGGATAGGCATAATGCCCCCGGCGGCTGCCTGGGGTGGTATGATAAACGATGGCTACAGGTACCTTTCAACCCTGCCGGTACTCTCATTTGCTCCGGGGCTGGCTTGCATGCTGGTGGTTTTTGGTTTTAATATGGCGGGAGACGGCCTTAGAGACGCTCTTGATCCGAGGCTCAGGGGCACACTCGGTGAAAGCGGGAGGTGAGGGAGATGGGAATCTTTACTGACTCCCCTGACCTGTAAAGTTGATTTAGTAACAGGTTTGAAATAGAATACCATATAAGCTGTCAGAGATAATAATAAAATTAAAATGGTCAAGGAGGTGAATGGTATCAGGATAAAGTTGAAAGAGACCAATATTTGGCTATCAAAGAAGGAGAGTAATAAAAATTATGAAAAAGTTGTTATTCATTTTACTAGCGGTGATTCTGATAACCGGCGTGTTATTTAGCGGCTGCGCCAAAGCTACACCCACGACCACAGCACCGGCAGCGACGACAACAACAGCGGCACCCAAACCTACCACCACCACGGCGCCGGCGGCCACCACGGTAACCCCGCAATCCGGCGGGGTCTTGAAAATAATTTCCAACCCTGGCATTACCAATATTGGGTATCCCGGAGTAGTTAACGCATCCAATGACGGCTCATACAGACAGCCCGCTCTTGAAGTACTCCTTAGATACGACACCGAAGGGAAGGGAGAGATAGTCCCATGTCTCGCTACCGAATGGAAATATAATGCAGACTACACGGCTCTCACATTAACCCTGAGAAAAGGCGTCAAGTTCCATGACGGCACGGACTTCAATGCCACCGCCGCCAAATTCAGTCTTGACCTGGTTTTAAACTCTACGTTGCTGACATTAAGCACGGTATCATCAATAGACGTCGTTGATGATTACACGATCCGGTTAAATCTTAAGACATACGATTCTGCCCTTTTAACCAATTTGGCTGATTATTTATGCCCGATGGTATCACCAGCGGCTATTAAGAGCTTGGGTAAAGACGCTTCCCTGTTTCATCCGGTAGGCACGGGTCCCTTCAAGTTTGTGAGCTATACGCGTGATGTCTCCCTTAAATATGAGAAATTTGCTGACTACTGGCAGAAAGGCAAACCCTATCTTGACGGCATAGAATTCGTTTTAATAGCTGACCCGGTGGTACAATTGGCATCTTTAAAGGCAGGCGAGGCGCATATATTAAGAGCCATAGCGACAATGGATGCCGCTACGCTGAAAACGACAGGGAAGTTCATGCTCAACGCACAAGAAATTGCGACAGACTGCCTGGCTTTTGATAGTGTCAATCCTGACTCCCCCTTTTCCAAACTAAAAGTGCGGCAGGCGATAGCCTATGCTCTGGACAACGCGGCAATTGTTAAAGCCATAGGGATGGGCTTTTTCCTGACTAATAATCAGCCTATCTCGCCGTTAGACTTTGGCTACAATCCTAACGTCATAGGTTACCCTTACAACCCGACCAAAGCCAAACAGTTGCTGACAGAAGCAGGATACCCCAATGGGTTCGATACCAAGCTATCATATCGGGCAGGTGCCTTTGAGGCAGATTTTTGTGCCCTGGTGCAGGGCTATCTCAAAGCCGTTGGTATCAATGTCACGCTGGACCTTGCCGACGCGGCACGATTCAATGACCTCCGTTACAAAGGGTGGCAAGGGATGTTGTTATATGTCTTTCCCACAGGAGCCGAGAAGGACATGTCTTCCTCTTTCAGGTCGAGGTTATCAAGCAAGGCCACCGTATACCCCAGCACCACAGTATATATTCCCGCCGATTATGATGCCAAGGTGTTCATGATCAACACCGAACGTGACGATGCGAAGAGGAAAGCGCTACTCCAAGAAGTTAGCAAGATGGCAATTGACACTTACTGTTTGCTTATTCCCGTTCAAGTTGAAATGGGTATCTCGGCCACCTCAATCCAGGTGAAGGACAGTGAGATGTATAAAACCTATGCCATGTCCTACCGTTCTGAGAATATCTGGATAAGTAGATAACGTTAAGACCAAGAGAAAACCGGTTGATAGAATAAAGAAAGAACGTTTAACAGGATTGAGTACTTTGGGGCGGCTTTGCTGCGGTCTTCGCAGCAAAGCCGCATTTAGTATCGTATTTCTTTGCGGAGTCACCGGGGTATGGTAGAACTCGAGGTGTCGGTCGCGTACGCCCGTAAAACAAACGAGGCCAAGCCTGAATAATCACCCTTCTGGTAATACTCTTTTAAAAATGGCTGGGTGAAAAAGAAGCTCGAGGGTACGTTCGATTTGCCAGTGGCTTACTGGAATCAAAGCGATTGCTATTCCAGTTAGACAGGCGGCATGGACTAGGTCAGATTATGGCCTTTACTTGCAATCCGTCCAGGCATAAATCATAATATAAGTTAAATAACGCGCCGCCGGATATTACGGGCACTGAAAGAACGATGGCGGTGAGATGTTGGGTCTTAAACTATGAAGTTATCGGTACTCTCTTTCATCCTGTTGCTCGCTCTTATCTCTGGCTGTACCTCGGTGGCGCCACCCCAGACCCCGGCACCTCCTTCGGGACTGACGGCAACACCCCAGGTCAAGGGCACCTTTATTGAAGGGGAGACTGGCGGCGATGCGGAAACTCTAAACTGGATTCTGGCCGCTGATGCCACCTCCTTTTCTTATGCGGGGCATACCCTGGATAGTCTCGCCACCTATGATAACAACTGGAATGTCGTCCTGCGCCACCTGGCCAAGCCGGTGGCGATTTCTGCGGATGGCCTGACCTATACTATTACCATCCGTGGTGACCTGAAGTGGACCGGCGGCGTTAAGGTCACCGCCGAGGACTATGTCTATACTTTAAAGAACCTCATGTTCTCCGACTGGCTCAACTACCCGTATAAGAGCGACTGGCAGGAGACGGTCAACGGCCAGACGGTCTTGGTCCAGCCGGCTGTGGTCAACGAGACCACTTTTACCATCAAGCGGCAGACGGTTGACCCGGAATTTGCAGATAATGCTGTCTACGGGTTAATGCCATATCCCAAACATATTGCCGTTAAGTATGAAGGCGATGTTAAAGCCTTCACCCAGGCTCCGGAGTTCAATAACCTGAGTTATACCGGGAACCTCGGCCCCTATCGCTACCAGGACTGGGTGCGGGACGATAAATTTTTAGTGGCGCGTAACCCGGACTTTTATCTGGGTCAATCCGGCCCGGATGCTGGTACCCCCTTCTTCGAGCACTATGAGATTAAACTCTTCGGCACCTCCGCGGCCATGCTGGCCGCCCTGGAAGCCGGGGATATCACCCATGCCGGCATTGAGCCGGAGCAGGTGGCCAAGTTCAAAAATATGAAGCAGATTAAAGTCTATACCGAACCTACCGCCGGCTACGATATCATCGCGCTTAACCAGCACCTTAACGGCTGGGAAGGGCTGCGGGACAAGAAGGTACGCCAGGCGCTCGCCATGTCCATCGATAAAAAGGCCGTGATTGACTCCATACGCCTGGGTTTCGGCGACCCGGCCTTCAGCTTTATCCCCAGGCCTTCCCCGTGGTACACCGAGGAAGGTGTGCCCCAGTTTGGCTACGGCAGCATGTACGATAAAGAGAAAGCCAAAAAGATGCTGGTGGATGCCGGCTATCAGGTAAAGACAGTGGACGGGAAGCCGGTACTCCAGGGCAAAGATGGCAAGCCGGTCAAGCTTACCCTGGTGACCACACCCGGCAGTAGCATGACGGAAAACCTGGGGTTTCTGGTCAAGCAGGAACTGGCGGACATCGGTATTGAGCTGGAGATTAAACTCGTCCCCTGGGCGACCCTCCTCCGGCAGTATGTCATGAACAAGGTACCGGACAAGAACCAGGAGGCGGGATACAACAACGGCCCCGACGCCGTGAGCGAACAGCCCTGGGATTTGATTATCATGGCGTTCAACACCAACCCGGTTGCCCCTTCCGGTTCCAGGGTATTTTTCACTTCCAGCGGAGGCTTGAACTACTGGGGTTATACCGACCCCAAGATTGATGAGCTTTTCACCAGGGTAAGCTCCACTGAAGCCATCGATCCGAAAGTACGTAAAGAAATTTATGGAGAACTCAGCCGAACCATTGCCGACGACCAGCCGGTAATCTTTCTTACCTTTCCCAGAGGCAACAGCGCCTTCCAGGCGAATGTGGCCGGGATTGAGCCGGGCATGAGGCTTGGCTGGAACTATTACCGGTGGTACTTCGCCCAGCCCTAGTCTTTTTTAATCTGGTTCCTTTTTTAATGGAGTGTATCTTTGCAGCGGGGCGGATTACAGGGTTATATCCTGCGACGTCTAATCTACGCGGTGCTCATCACCTTCGGCGTGGTGACCATCACCTTCGTCCTGCTGCGGCTTGGGCCCAACTCCCCGGCGGACCGGTATCTGGCCAACATGTCGGCGCGCACTCAGAATCCGGCTGAGGTCATCGCCGCCATTGAAGCCCGCTACGGCCTGGACAAGCCGCTCTGGCAGCAGTATTCTACTTACGTCATCAACCTGTTTCGGGGCGACTGGGGCTGGTCCTTCAGCACTTCTCTGCCCGTCTTGACGTTGATTGAGCGGCACTGGGTTTATTCCTTCCAGCTTATCCTGCTCAGCCTTATCTTTTCCGCCGTGCTGGGCATGCTGATCGGCATCTATTCCGCCGTCAGGCAATATACCAAGCTGGACTATCTGGCTACCTTTTTCTCCTTTATCGGCATCTCCGTGCCTAACTTCTGGCTGGGCATCATGTTAATTTTGCTCTTTTCCGTGCAGCTGGGCTGGTTAAAAAGCTACTACGATACCAGCCTGGCTATTTTTTCCCTGGCGAACTTAAAAGCGCTAATTCTGCCCGTTATCAGCCTGGGTACCGGCATGATGGCGGGTTATACCCGCTATACCCGCTCCGCCGTGCTGGACAACCTGAGAATGGATTTTGTCAAGACTGCCCGCGCCAAGGGACTGCCGGAAAGGCTGGTCATTGGCAAACATGTCCTGCGCAACGCCATCCTGCCTATTATCACCATTATCATGTTTGATTTGAGCGGGGTAGTCTTCGGCGGGGCTTACCTCACCGAGGTCATCTTCGGTATTCCGGGTCTGGGCAGGATTTCCTTTAACGCTATCTTCGCCAACGATTACCCGGTGGTTGTTACCATAACCCTGATTGGTTCTTTGATCGTGCTCCTCACCAATCTGGCCACCGACATAGTTTATACCTGGCTCGACCCCAGGATACGGTATGACTGAAAGGGAAGGCGATGGGACAGATTAGCCGCAGTTTCGGCCGGTGGCGCCATGCCATTTTCCTGGCGCTGCTGGTGGCGTTATTTGGCATCCTCCTGCTGGACATTTACGGACAGGTGCGGCTGCTTCAGCCGCTTGAGTACCTGTACCTGCTCTTCGCCATTTTGATAGTGTTTTACGGTATCTACCCGCTCTATGTTCATCGGAGCTTGACGCGGTATTACTGGGACAGGGTGAAAAAGCACCGGCTGGCGGTGGCCGGGCTGGTCTTTATTGGCTTTCTGGTGGTTGTGGCGATTATTGGGCCATGGTTCACCACCGACCCGACCACGGTGAATTTCAAGGAGAAAAATATGCCGCCACTGGGCTTCTCCATTCAGCAGTCGCTCTACGATATTACCTCGGACAAGTTCATCACCACGGAAATTACCGGTATCGGGCAGCATCTGCTGGGCACCGATGATAAAGGTAGAGATATGCTCGCCATGCTCGTTTCCGGGGCAAGGGTCTCTTTGCAGGTAGGTCTGCTGGCCACCCTTATCGCCATCATCATCGGCACTATACTCGGTGTGGTGTCAGCTTACCTGGGAGGTTGGGTAGATAATGCCCTGATGCGATTTACCGATGTAATGATGACCTTTCCCTTCTTTCTGCTGCTGGTATTCATCGTATTCATCTTCGGGCCCTCGCTGGTGTTCATCATACTCGCCATCGGTCTCACGGGCTGGACGGGCACGGCGCGACTGGTGCGGAGCGATGCCCTTTCCCTGCGTACCCGGGAATTCATCACGGCGGCCAGGGGACTCGGTGTCAGCGATACGCGCATCGTTTTCCGCCACCTCGTGCCCAATGTCCTGAGCCCGGTGATTGTGATTACCACGCTCTCCATACCCGGTGTGATACTGGCGGAATCCGCCCTGAGCTTTATCGGGCTGGGCGATCCTACCGTGACGAGCTG
>CAZXYV010000058.1:0-5381 GCA_964645025.1 uncultured Dehalococcoidaceae bacterium
GTTTGCTTCCCAAGCAAAAGGTCGCGAGTTCGAATCTCGTCACCCGCTCCAGAAAAAGACTATCGCCGTATCTCGTAGTTAACGGGTGCGGCGATTTTGTTTTAAACTGGCTTAACCGGCAGGATGTCACCGGCCTTATTAACTCTTATACCGAGGCGTACGTACTGAGGGACAGCGCCTCCCAGCGCTACCACCCGGCCATCGGGGAACACCTTAATGCCGGTCCCGGAAGGGATGCCGTACCCTTGCGCTCCGTCTTTCTCCAGCGCCAGCAGGGCCTTCAACTCCTCCCAGTCATCGCCTTCGGCGTGAGTGTCACAGATAACCGGGGCGATTCCCAGGCAGGGGAAAGTCTCGGCCGTGGCATCGTCATCGGGGTCGCGCCAGCGTATCCACTCGCGGGCCAGCATAATCGAGCCTGCCGAGAGGCCGAAAAACGGCTTTCCCTGGTTATAAAGCCCGGAAAGAAAGCTTATCATGTCTTTCTCCCGCAGGACATCCATGCCGGCCTCGACGTCCCCGCCGCTGATAAAGATAATATCAGCGGATGCCAGTATATCCCTGGCTTTCTTGAGGTCGGCATTCCCGGGGGCAATCAGGGCATGGCGTATTTTCCCCGCCCCCGCTTCTGTAAAGGCAGAGGTGATAAAGCCGAAGAAACTGCGGTCATCGCCGCTGGCCACACCGACGTAAGCAATCGCCGGCGATGGAACACCAAATTCCTGGAAGACCGCCTGCAACAGGGGGTCGGGCGATTTCCGGCTCTGGCCCCGCCCTCCGGCCAGTAAATAGACGGGTTTTTTAGCTGCTATCATAGTCATATTTTACCCGGAAACGCGGGGCGTATCCAGGTAGTCTTTAATATCCAGCGGGAAGAGCGTCCTGGCCAGGCTGTATTTCCCGGAATCTTCGGGGGCGAGAAATTCTTCAGGGACGATGGAAATATCGGCCTCTTTTCCGTATAGCTGACGCAGTATTTCCGTGGCCTCCTTACCGAATTTACTCTTGTCCCGGCGCTGGCCGGCCATATGCAGGACATAGACGCCCGGAGATGGTTGTTCCAGTCGGTACTCGTCGAGTCCGTCCAGCGCGCTGATGGCATCGTCGAGTGTACGCAGGGTAACCAACCGGCCATCGCAGGTCAGAGTAGCATTGATAAACCGTCCTTCGATAGCCTCGGCGATGAGGCCGGAGTCCCGGCCGCAGGCGCACTTTTGCGCCTCATCGAGTCGGACAATGTCGCCGACATCGAAACGGAGCATGTAATACCAGGGATTATGAAAAGTGGTCACCAGGATGCGGCCTACCAGAGGGCCGCCATGTTCCGGCTTAAAGGGTTGAAAATCCACCCGGCAGGACTCGCTGTTCTGGTGTAACTTGCCTGCCTCGCACTCCATGAAAACGTAGCCGGTCTCGGTGCTACCGTAAGAGCTGGCGGTGGGCGCTGTAAAGACCCGGCGTATTTGCCGGTAGTGCAATCGGGATGGATACTCGTAGGTAAAGGTAATCAGCCCCGGCTGGAAAACCTTGCTTTTCTTGGCTGCGGCATAACGGCACAGCCTGGCCAGCAGGGAAGGATTGGCTTCCAGGATGGCCGGTTGAAAGATATCCAGCTCATGAATCATCCGGTCCATGAGCTGCGGCGACCAGGTAGCGGGATTGGTCTTTTCATTAAGGTAGAGGAATCGTGATAGGCGCCTTTTCTCGAAAGGGAGGTCGGCCTCGTCCGAGATAATGCCGACGTTACGCGCGTTGGCCAGGATTGCCTCGGGATGGTTCCCGGTAGCCAGACGCGCCGCGTGGGAATTCAGCTTCCAGGAGGCTCTCTCCGAGGTGTCCCACCATGGCTGGTGCCAGATATTGGTCACCCTTACCGCGTCGCTGGAGCCACTGGTGCTGACTATCTGGATTTCACCGCTGCCCAGGCCTCTTTCGACGTCACGGCCGGCCGGCACGAATCCCTGCGGGAAATGCTCGCGGATATCGCGCTTGGTCAGCGCTGGCAGGGCGGCGTACCGCTGGTCGACGTGATATGCCGCGCCGGGGTCGAAGGCCCGCCATGACCGGTAGGCACTAAGCTGGCCCAGTGATGTCTCCAGGATATCCAGGGAGTTCCGGTAATATTCCGGTGCGAACTGGTGATTATGGTTCATTTCATACACCCTTATTTTATTTTAAGCGGTAAGCGTAAGGCGCGTAAAGTCACCCATTTATTGGGCTGCTTTTTAGGGCCGAAGTCCACCCAGGTTTTACCGGTATAGTCGTACTCCAGCAGCCAGCGGCCCCGGGCGTCCTGTTTCTCGCTGATTAGCTTGAGCGTGCTGGCCAGGCGCGGGTCATCGCCGTAACCGAGGCCAACCAGCGCTTCGGCGATTTGCAGGATATCGGTCACGTAAAACACCGGAAATCCGAATTTCCACCAGTTACCGCTCGGTTTGGGACTGTAACCGGAGGGATAATCTGCCTTGGCGGGGTCTTGGCTGAAAAAGAAGTCTACTCCCGCTTTTATGGCCTTGTCTATCAATGGTGTCCTCTTTTCCTTCGGCAGTTTAGAAAAAGCCAGCATCACCTTGGTCGCTCCCCAGGCGCAGGGCAGTTTATTATTAGGGCCACAGGCGAAGTTCGGGCCGCACTTGTAGGCGTAATATCTAACGGCGGCGGTCTTATCTGTAACCGGGGCAACGCCTTCGCCGGTGACGCTCCGGGCCATCCACTCGAAGGCTTTATCCAGGCGCGGGTCCTCGCATCCCAGGTCTAAAAGGGAAGTGCAGAGGTTGCCCTGCAGGCAGTCGATTGTCCCTGAGGGCAGGTTGTTAACACCGAAATGCCCACCTTTCGTCAGGTTATGCTCCAGCACGTAAGAGCAGGCGGTAGCCACACGCCGGTCTATGGCCGGGGAAGCGCCAAGCTGGGCGAGCAGCGTCACCGACCACACCGTACCCGTATATTTTGGATTATATCCGGGGCCGGGCTTCATCCAGTACCCGTTATCTTTCATGTTTGCCAGTACTTTAGCTATCGGGCCTTCGGTATGAGCCAGTTTTTTCACCGCCTGTATTTCTTTATTACCGGATTTTACAAGGTCGCGCATGGCCAGGTATTTCACGCCGATATCATCGGGTTCGAGCAGCCAGTCAAGCGGGTTAGTCTTTGTATTGATTTCTTTCATCAATACTATCCCTCCTGTAACTGTTTCGCGGCTATCGCAGAGGCATTCTCCTTCTGTTCTTCCGCCACGGTCTTTCTCAATTCAATGATGACCGGTATCATCAATATCACCATGAAAATAAAAGTCATCGTATCAGCGGCGGGAAAAGAAAGCAGTGTACCTTTCAGTTTCCAGAAATGAGACATAATCAATGTAAAGGGAATTAAAAATATGATCGGCCTGGAAAGAGCTGCAATAAATGATAGCCCGGCTTTTCCGATAGCCTGGAAAATCATCTGGCTGACCATTACCAATCCCATTAAAGGTAGTGCCAGGAAGACAAGCCTCATTGCGTAAACGCCCATCTCGACGAGCGCCGGGTCGTCCCGGAAAATACGCACGATTGGGGCCGAGAACATATAGACCAGGCCAAATGCCACCAGACACAGTATAGTTGATGATAAGTACGCCAGGTAAATGCTTTTAAGCCCGAGGCGGAAACGCCTGGCACCGTAGTTGAAGCCGAGTATCGGCTGCAAGCCCTGGCCGATGACCATTGCTGGCATGGTTACGAACATCATGACACGCTGGAGAATCGTAAAAGCTGATAAAGCTACTGAACCCCCGTAAAAACCGATGTAATGAATTAATATCATGCCTGAAATACTGCTGGATGCGGTCTGCACGAACGATGAAATACCCACGGCCAGCATCGACTTGAGAATTTTAAAATCCGGTTTGATATTTTTAAAACGGATTTTGAGGTAGCTTTTACCTCTCCAGTAGTAACTGAAGAGGATGAACATGGATACTATCTGTGAAAGGACGGTAGCCAGTGCCGCCCCGGCTACTCCCCATTTTAATATTGCGACAAACAGGGCGGTAAAGGCAATACATAATACCGCTCCTGTTATCATTGAAATCATACCGATACGGGTATTGCCTTCAGACCTGGTGAGTGTAAGTAGAGCGATGGAGAAAGTGCTGAAAATAGTGCCGCTGATGATGATAACGAGGTAAGTCTGAGCATAGGAGAGCACATCATCTTCAGCGCCAATGAGACCCAGCCAGAATTTAGCGAAAGGTATCACGATAATCATCACCAGCACGGAAAGTGCCAGCCCCGCCGTAAAGCAGTTACCCAGGGCACGTTCGGCTTGGGCATTATCGCCAGCCCCGATACTCCGGGAAGTCACCGAGAGACCGCCGATACCCACCATCATCCCGATGCCCATGGCGAACATTTGCATCGGAAAAACGATACCCAGACCACCGATAGCATCTGTGCCGACATAACGGCCGACAAATATGGTATTGATTACGTTGTTCATTGACTGGACAAACATGCCGGCGAACGCCGGTAACGCCATTTTTACCAGCAACCACCCGATGCGGTCGGTGTCCAGTACGCTGGTATCCCTGTTTGGTGTTGGATTTCGCATATGGTCTTTGATACTTTCTAGTAAGCTAGCCTAAGCAATATTCCGGGCTATTGCAGTTTAGACAATATATCCCGGAGGTTCCTCAAAGAAGATGATAAAGTCGCCAGGTCTGCCTCAGTGAGAGAGGACATATTGTCCCGCACGGCGTTGATGATAAGGTCGTCCTGCTCTTCCATGAATTTTCCGCCTTTTTTAGTGAGGGTGATATTCATCGTCCGCCTGTCAGGGGTGCCGGTCTCCCTTTCCACGAAGTTCAGCTCCACGAGTTTATCTAAAAGATGGGTCATCTGGGCTTTGGCAATCAGCAGTCTTTCGCCGATTTTAGCGACATGCAACGTTCCCTCTTCTTTTAAAACTCTCATAATCTCAAAATGCAGAAGTTTGAGGTTCACATCGGTTTCAGCAAAAGTCGTTATCACCAACTTTCTGCGGATAAGTCTGAAGATGAGGGGTGGTACGGACAACAAATCTAAGGAGACTCTTCCCGTGATTTCGCTTCGCATCTTATGTCCCTCCTGTGCCAGAGCAGGATTGGTATACTAGCTAAATAATATATATAATATATAGTATTCATTATATACTATAATTTAATAGAAATCAACAAGAGTAAGGTTTCATTGCGAGCGTAGCGAAGCAATGACAGGATGTTGTTAAAGTGTTGGTCTATTTGCCTATCACCGTCGGGCTCTTGCCGGGAGTGGCGAACTTTTTAACGGCCTTCTCGTTGAGTTCCACGCCGAGGCCGGGCCCATCGGGCGGATAGAGAAATCCCTTTTCGTAACGGGGGACAT
>CAZXYV010000058.1:5481-8907 GCA_964645025.1 uncultured Dehalococcoidaceae bacterium
CCGAGGCCGGGCCCATCGGGCGGATAGAGAAATCCCTTTTCGTAACGGGGGACATTGACCGCCAGGTCATTCTTGAGAGGGGTGGTGACCGTATCCGGTATATTGTAGAGGTTCAGGGGGCCGATGGCTTCCTGTTCGATTTTCCCCATCCACGCGGTAGCGGCCAGGAAATGCGCCTCGACGGCGGCACCAAGGCCGGAATTAATCATGCAACCGCACATTACGGGAAGATTGGCCGCCTGGGCAATGGCCACCCATTTTTGAGATTTCAATATGCCGCCGGCCTTGGGCACTTTCAGGAAAAAACCGTCCGCCGCATCAAGCTTGATAATCTTGATAAGGTCATTGAGCTCCACAGCCGATTCGTCGGGGAAGATGGGCACGTCTACCTTCCGGCGGAGGCGCGCCAGGCTATCGATGTCCCACCACGGTACGGGTTGTTCGGCGACAAATATGTCATACCTGGCTACTTTCTTCAGGACATAAAGCGCCTGGTGGTAAAGCCAGCCGCCATTGGCATCAATCATTACCTTGATATGGCTGCCTACCGCGGCCCTTAACGCGCCGACCATCTCGATGTCCTCGTCGGGCGTCCTGGCGCCGACTTTTAGCTTCAGGCCTTTAAAGCCGGCCTTGACCAGGCTCTTGCCTTCCGCCCCCACCTCTTCGGCCGTGCCGGAAGACATGACGAAGGCCAGGGCTATCTTTTCGTTGGCGAGACCGCCCAGGAGCTTATAGACGGGGACCCCCAGCGCCTTGCCCATGATGTCATGCAGGGCGTAATCGATGACCGCCTTCGACTGGTTATTGGCCTTGGCGGCTTTATCCATCCGCGCCACGATTGTCTCGATGTTAAAAGGGTCTTCGCCGAGGAGGATTTTCGGTCCGTATACATGGTTGATATTATGCATGATGGAGTCCTGGCTTTCGCCCATGTACCACGGCGAGGTGCCGCCGGTCTCGGAGATGCCGGTGATGCCTTCATCCGTGTGTATTTTCACGATGACGGCATGGGAGGCCGCTTCGGCGCCGCCGGACATGACCACCGGCTTGGCGAACTTCAGGGAGACGGGGATACATTCTATTTTGATGATTTTCATGATTAATCCTCCGGATTTAGACTCGCAGTGATTCGAGCGGGCACTATTTTTATATAGCACTTTAAGCCGCCATAAGTCAAACTGTGGGAAATGGAAGGGAAAACATGTTCTCGTGTGACATAAGTCATAGCGGGTAGTAAAAACGGTAGTGTAAGATTAGGTTGCATATTAAGCAGGCTCTCCAATATGAAAAGGACAGAAAAATGAATACCAAATGCCCCGGACAGGATATCAGGAATCTCAGGGCGGCGCTATATAAATGCCCCAAGTGCGGCGCCGAAGTAGAAATGTTCTCCGACGAGCTCAGGATTAAATGTAAAAAGTGCGGCGAATACGTCTTTAAAGAACAGACGCCTTCCTGTATCGAGTGGTGCCCCTCGGCGCGCCAGTGCCTGGGAGAAGAGCGCTGGAAGGCCCTGAAGGGTGAAAGCTAAGAAAGTTCAGGAGGCATGATATGGTAACAAAGACAATCAGAAAAATAGTGAAAATCGACGAAGATAAGTGTAACGGCTGCGGGGCGTGCATCATCGCCTGCGCCGAGGGGGCGCTCCAGATTATCGATGGCAAGGCAAAGCTGGTCAGTGAGAAGTACTGCGACGGTCTCGGCAACTGCCTGGACTGCCCGCAGGGTGCCATTACGGTAGAGGAGCGGCAGGCGGAGGAGTTTGACGAGGCGGCGGTAGAGGAACATTTACAGGGGGAAAAGGCGGAGGAAAAGCTGCCCTGCGGTTGCCCTTCCGCCAGCATCACGCAGTTTGAAAGGGAGGCTGTCACCGCCGCTCCGGCCGCGGCAAAGCCTCAGGCGGCGGTAAAGTCGCGGCTGGGTCACTGGCCGGTGCAGCTTGCCCTCGTACCGCCGACGGCGCCGTTTTTAAAAGGGGCGGACCTGGTGCTGGCGGCGCACTGCGTGCCTTTTGCCTACGCCGGTTTTCACCAGGACTTCCTCGGGGAAAATAGTGCCCTGCTGGTGGCCTGCCCCAAGCTGGACAATTATCAGGCCCACCAGGAAAAGCTGAACAAGATATTAGAGCAATCCGGCATCAAGAGCCTGACGGTGCTGCACATGGAAGTGCCCTGCTGCTCCGGCCTGGTCCACATGGCCAAGCAGGCAATCCTGGTCAGCGGCAATGTCGTCCCGTTCCGGGATGTCACCATCAGTATCAAGGGTGAGCGTAAGGCGGGTTAACCGGCGGCCAGCTTTTTGCCCAGCTCGAAGGCGGCGGCCAGGGCTTCGGGGTGCCCGGCAATCTCGCCCCGTTTATCAACCCCTCGAACGAGAAGCTCGTCAGCGTATTCGGCGTTAATCGTTTTAAAGAAATAATTTATGGTGAGCTTCGGGCCATCGAAGAGCTTTGCCCCACTGGTCGCCCCGACGGCGATGAAAGCACCTTTTTTCAGCGGGATATCGAGGTTTTTCAGGACATATTTCCTTGCCCACAGCGCCTGGCAGCGGCTGATGAGCAGCATCAGCTGGGCGCTGACCGTATAGAAAAATATGGGCGTGGCCACGATGATGGCATCGGCGCCCAGTATCTTCGGGTAAATGCCATCCATATCATCACGGATAACGCAATTACCGTCTTTCAGGCAGCCGTAATACTCGCGGCAGGGCGCAATTTTAAGCCTGTCAACGATTATCTTCTCGACCTCCGCCCCTTTACCCTGCGCCCCCCGGAGGGCTTCATCGAGCAGCAGGTCGGAGTTACCCTTGACCCTAGGGCTGGCCATGATGCCCAGAACTTTCAAAGCAACCTCCCCGGCGATTACTGGTTGTCAGATAACAAAATCCCGCCATCAGCGAAATTTTCCCGTTTTAAGTCCATGATATTGATATGCACGGCTGCAGGCGGACAGCCGATGTTTTTTACAATCGCCGCGGTAACGTCTTTGACCATGCCGCGTTTTTGTTCAATGGTTCTGCCTTCGACGATTTTAATAGATACCACTGGCATGTTCTTTCCTCCCTACGTGTTTTCCTGAAGAAAAGTTTAATGCTTTAAAGATAGGGAGTCAAATTTAAAAGCGCCGTATTTTCAGCACTATTGCCAGGATGATGATGAGGGCCAGGAAAACCGTCGCCAGCAGGCCTAAAATAAAATAAATTATCCAGGCAGGCAGGCCAAGGGACTGGTTGAAAGAGGGAAGGGCGCTGATATCCTGGGGCGGTGAAGAAGAAGGAGCAGGCTTGATCTGGAGTTGGGCAGATTGAACCGGCAGGGGCGCGGTGGGTATGGCGGAGGAAGATGACGGTATTGTCTCCGGAGGCTTGGCCGGGGCTAATACCGGTAACACCGCCGGCGGTTCGGCTGACTTGACCGGTGCCGGC
>CAZXYV010000059.1:0-8683 GCA_964645025.1 uncultured Dehalococcoidaceae bacterium
TCGGCAGCAGCGGCATATTGAGCCTGATGCCCTCCTTTTCCGCCGCCGGTATGAGTTCACCGAAGGTCACGCCCGGCTCGACCATGGCAACTCTACGCGCCCGGTCGACATTGATGATCTTTTTCATTTTACTTAAATCAACGATAATTGCGCCCCCGGTGCCGGGAACAGTGTCCCCCCGGAAATGGGGAGGGCCTGAACTCACCGGCACCAGCGGTGTTAGAGTCTTATTAGCCAGATTCACAATCTTTTGTATGTCACCGGCATTGGTCGGCTTTACCACGCATACCGGCCTGATCGTATTTACAAAACTCATGTCCCTGGAGTATTCGTCCAACGTGGCTTTTTCATAGCTTACGTTACCAGCCCCGACGATTTTTACCAGCTTCGCTTTTTCAATCATTTTTACCCCCTCTCGCTTTTTACCGAATGAAATGGTTCTATCAAAAAAACGGACCTATATGACCGATAAGCAAACGTCAATAAATAAGGTATTCTACTTTGTGTCCCTTTGTCAAGCGTGCGAATTGGCTCGGGTTATTGTTCTATAATTTTATCACCGGATAAGTGTTCCAAGAATACTATTTAGTGGTTTTTCTTATGACCGATAGCTCCGTGAGGTCGGTAAGACGTCTTGAGCAGGATAAGGCCGGCGGGTCATACATTTAACCGTGGGTCTCAGCGCTTTGGGTGGTTGCCTACGGTACAATAGCCGGTTTGATATCTTTCCCGGCTTCCATGGAAGCATAGGCTTCGTTAACCTGGTCCAGGCTGTATTTATGGGTAATGATATCTCCAAAGGGATACTTTTGTCTATTATTCTTGATAATTTGCAGAGCCTGGTAATAGTGGCTGATCTCCGCCCCGCACTGCCCGATTATTTCCAGATGTTTGAAGACAATTGTGCCCGGGGCCATCGTGATGGTTTGCGGTGATGTCTGGCCGATAACCAGATACCGCCCTCCCCGCCGAATCATATCCAGTCCCTCCCCGAAAGCTATCGGGACACCTGAAGCTTCCACAACTAAATCCGGACCTCTGCCGCCGGTAAGCTCAAGTATCTCGTCCTTGCGTTTCAAAGGGTCTGGCTCCTTTTCAATATCTATCACGTGGGTTGCCCCCCACCTCCTGGCGAGATTCAATCTTAAAGCGGGTGCGCCGATAACAATCGTCTGCCTGGCCCCGCTTATATTGGCCAGCAGGGCAGCATAAAGGCCCACCGGCCCGGCTCCCTGGATAACCACGCTGCTTTGTATACCGATACCGGCGAGCCGATTAAAAGCACCTACCACCGACCTGAAAGCACAACAGGCACCGACTACCTCTTCATTCGATAGCTCTTCGGGGACCTTAACTACTTCGGTGTGAGGAACCAGGTACTCATATTCGGCAAAAGCACCGGTGAGAGAATTGTTGTAGCCGTAAGAGAACCTGTCCTCGCACAGGGTACGCTGTTGCGTAATCGTACAGGGATAGCACTCGCCACAGGAAACATGTGACCACATAATCCGGTCACCGATATTGAGAGGCTCTCCGGAACAATCTTTGGTCCGCCCCTGTCCGAGTTTGATAACTTTACCGACAGCTTCGTGACCGGGCACCAGAGGCAGGGGCACCTGGCGGCCTTTTCCCCGCCACTGGTGCACGTCCGTGCCGCAGACCGAAGCTAGCTCGTTGCGGACCAGGATACCACCGGGTTCAACTTCGGGAATGGCTAATTCACGTATTTCCAGGGGCCTGCCGTACTCGGTAAGTACCGCGGCTTTGCTTTTAGATGGAATCTTGGTCATTTTTATCCTCACATCAAATAGTATTTAATAAATTTGAGCGGCAAGGTGATATCTACATGGGAATCCCTTGTGCCATGAACTATTTGGCGGTCATCAGGCCGGGCAGCCACAAAACCACCTGGGGGAAGGCAATGTAGATAGCCATAGTCAGTACCAGGGGAATAATAAACCACCAAACACCATTAAAGATTTCTCCCATACTGGTATCAGGCAAAATTCCTTTAAGTACGAACAGGTTCATTCCATAGGGCGGTGAAATGATACCAATTTCCATATTTTGTACCATAAGCACCCCGAACCAGATGGGGTCGAACCCGAGCTTTAGAATGGCAGGGTATATTACCGGGAGAGTCACTATCATAATCGACAAATCATCCAGGGCAGAACCTAATAAAATATATACCAAGATGATTACGATTAAAATGACTATAGGGGGAACGGGTAAATTAACTACCCACTCGCTAAGCATGGTCGGCAGACGGGATATTGACAGCATGTGGCCGAACATCATGCCGCCTACCAGGATGAAGAGGATGGAGCTGGAGACTCCCGCTGATTCCGTCAGGACACCGGGTATCTGGCGTCTGTTTTTTTTCTTCAGGAAAAACACGGCCAGGAAGGCTACGATAGCGCCGATGGACCCGGCCTCGGTGGGTGTAAACAAGCCCGTGAAAATGCCGCCTATTACCACAAATACGATAAGGAAGAGTCCCCAGGCGTTTGGGATAGCAGTGAAGCGCTCCTTCCACGAAGAATGGCGCAGGGAAACCCGTTGAACCAGGCTGGGGTCCAGCTTACACCTTATGAAGACCGTCAGCATTATCATTGCGGCGCCAATCAACCCGGGAATAACGCCGGCGATAAGCAGTTTACCTATGGAGTTACCGGTAAGCATGGCATAGATGACGAAAGTGGTGCTGGGCGGTATCATAATATCAAGTGTTGCCGCCGAGGCAACCACACCTATCGCCATATTTTTTTTCACACCCTGTTTTATCATCTCGGGTATAGCAATTTTACCCAGGACGGCGCATGAAGCCGCGCCGCTACCGCTGGCAGCGGCAAAAATGGTGGCTCCGATGATGGTGGCATGAACAATGCCGCCGGTAATGCCTTCCAGCCAGCGCTTGGCGAGGTCGAATCCTTTTTCGGCGAAACCGGCCATACCGGCGAAGATACCCATGATGATAAAAAGGGGTAAAACCGTCATGGTATATTCCGAGGCTGAAGAAAAGGGGACCGTCCCGGCGATTCCCAGGGCGCTTTTAACGCCGACCAGCATCCAGATGCCGAAGATCCCGACAAAAGCCATGGACGCGGCGGCGGGCACTCCGATGAATAGCAGGACAAGGAAAAAGCCTATGCCAATCCAGCCGACGGTCACGGGAGGCAAGTCCAGGCTATGGATGATATTCACCCCGGCGAAGATGAGAATGAATATCAGGATTATTGCAGAAAGGCTGAAATAACGCCGGCTCCGGCTGAAGCCCGACTCCGCCAGCCATAGCGGATTCCTGACGATATCCGCTATCAGGCGTATGCTAACCGCCGCTGTCCCCAGGGTAATCGCCAGTCTACCTGGCCAGGTTGGAAAACGAATGATGCCGTATAAAAAGTCCCCGGTGTCCACGGCAATCCAGGTCTCCACGCCCATTTTCCAGGCGATCAGCGCGGCAATAGCGAAAAAGATAACGTCTGCTATAGACTGTAAAAAAAGCTTATTAGCCGGGGACACGCTTGTAGACAATAAATCCATCGTGATGTGCCTTCTCTGGGATTGCACATAAGACAGTCCCAGATACAGCACCCCAACAATCATCATCGAGTGCAATTCATAGACCCCGGGCAACGGGTGGTTAAACACATCGCGTAAGAACGTGTCCACCGTGGTGAGGAGCATCATGATAAAGATCAAGGCCGCCGAGATATAGACCCCGGTCTTTTCTATCTTTGCCAGCAGTTTGAGAAACATGCTTAAGGCATTCCTCTTACTTTTCCGTAAGTGATGATAATACCAAATACTGGTGCACTCCAATCATACGCTAGAGTGCACCAGTATGGCTGGTCACGTATTTGTAACAAGTTGCAGATTTGTCCGGCTCATTTCTTATAGGGACTTTTCTTCTCGTACTTCGCCACGAGGCTCCGGTAATCGGCCAGCACTTTGTTCCCGGCCAACCCCTTGGCTTCCTGGTCGGCCGCCCATTTAACGGCATACGCTGACCGAATCCTCTCGACTTCAGCTTTGTCAGCAGCGCTCAGATTGATGGTCTCAACCCCGGCGGCCGCCATCTCTTTTAATACCGGGCCGTTAGTATCCTCAAACATACCCTTGTAAGATATATTAATTTGGTCCGGCAGCGCATTGGTTATGATTTTCTGAAGATCAGAGGGTAACTTATCCCAGGCGTCCTGGTTAATCACGAAGGGCTGCATACGAGGACCGAGGTAGAGGTTGGTAATGTATTTGCCTGCCTCATAAAACTTGAAGACCTGCATGGCATCCGGGGGAGACGCGATGCCATCTATCGTTCCCCGGAGCAGGCCTTCATATTGCTCGGTAGGCGACATGGCCAGCGGTACTGCTCCGAGGGACTTGAGGATATCGGCGGCGATGCCCCCGGCGGCTATCTTCTTACCTTTCACGTCCGCCAGAGTACGTACGGGTCCTTTTGTTATGATAATGACTTCCTGGGTAAAGACGGTCCATATCGGGCGCATTTTATACTTGGCCATCTCCGATGTCTTTATCGGTTCCTGGTTCACCAGGTCCCAGTATGCCCAGAGCAGCGACCACATGTCACTGCTGACCCCGGGCATTTCACCGATGCTGGATAGCGGCAGCTTACCCGGTTCACCGTAGGGACGGATAAGAGCCATATCCGCCAGACCTGTTTGTATCCCCGTGGTCATGTCAGTGGCCTTGACCAGCGTCTGTGACCAGTATATTTCCGGCTTGATCCGGCCCTTGCTCAGGGTTTCTATGTTTTTGAGCTGGTTATCCAGGACCAGGGTCTGGCCCAGTGCCGGGGGAGGAGGGACTGTTGATGGAGCAACCTTCATAACGAAAGGCTTTGTTTCCGTGGCGGGTGTCGATGTACAGCTAGCCAGCACCGCCATCAACACCAGAATTGATGCCAGGAACAGATACAGGATTTTTCTAGACATGTTTCCTCCTTCTATCCGATTTATGAATACTAATGTCCGAATCTATTCACTTTGTAATGACAAAATTAATGTTTGCAACATGATATCTTATTATAAGAACTCTTGTCAACATCGGAAAGGGAAATACACCCCCTGCGTGAGGTAACAATAGACATTAGCACTAGAGTGATAGGGTGTAACCATGGTGCCGCCACGACGGTCTTTCAAAGCTAAACCGGCGGTATTCCGTCAGCGCTGGGATAAGCACCGAAGTAGTGGTCAAAACTCTTATTTTCCAGCATGATGAAAACGAAGTACCCTGTTTTCTCAAGACCGGGGGTATATTAGAAACTTTTACAGGACCGGAAGCCGGGGGACTGGTACATGCTGCCAACGTGATTAGGAAAGGTATTGCATCAATAAGTAGCATCCTGTGAATAACTTTATTTGTAATAGACATGCTCATAAGCTATAATAGAAGCTCTAGAAACTAGAGCAATGACCCTTAAAGTGTCAGCTATTCTTTAGCCTTGATAATATATAAAAGTAGGCAAGAGAATAGTGAGAACAATTACTCAAGAGCTAGCCAGGTTCGCGGTTGAAACTGTAGGGGAGGATTTGCCAGTGTCCATTATGGCGGAAACGAAGAAGGTTCTTATGGAGCATCTGGGAGTCGACATTGCAGCCTTATCAACCGACAAGGGGAAAATGATGGCTGGAAATACGCTCAAGACTTGATGTTTAAGAGGTAATTGTGGAAAAGCAATTTATTACCCTCCTGGGAATTGGTGATATTCTTATTGATCGGGAAAAGCCGGAGACCATCTTCCAGTATGTAGCCGATGTGTTAAGTGCCGCTGATATCACCTTCGCTAACGCTGAGCAGGGATACTCCAGCCAGGGCTGTCCCAGCCCAATACACGCCTCTTATTCCGACCCCAGAAACATCCCTGCCCTGCTTTATGCCGGTATTGATGTGCTTTCCCTGGCCAATAATCACACATTGGACTGGGGTACAGAGGGTCTATTAGATACCATGGCCCGGCTGAAAAAAGCCGGCTTGCCCTGCGTCGGCGTCGGCAAGAACCTAGCTGAAGCACGTCAGCCGGTAATCCTGGAGCGAAAGGGTACCAGAATAGGCTTCCTGGCTTACGGGTGTATCGGGCCTGATGGCTACGAGGCTGAAGATAATAAGCCAGGCTATGCTCCGGTGAGGGTATGGACCATATACGAAAAGGTTGACTATCAGCCAGCGACACCGCCCCGCATTATCTCGTTCCCCTACAAGGAAGACCTGGCGGCGATGGTGGAGGACATTAGGAATCTCAAAGCCAAGGTAGACGTCACGGTCATCTCGTTTCACTGGGGACAACATCTGTTGCCCCGGGTCATTCCGATGTATTGTTTTGATATCGGCCACGCGGCTGTGGATGCCGGGGCAGACCTCATCCTGGGCGGTCATACCCACATCCTCAAAGGGATAGAGGTATATAAGGGTAAGGTCATCTTCTATTCTCTGAACAATTTTGCCTGTGAACTAGGACCAGGGACACTGGGCTTAGAAATTAATTCCAGAAATGCAAAAAAACTTACGGCGCTCTACGGCTCAATGCATCACCCCGAGGCAAAGGCTACACTTATCGCCAGGGTTATTATTAAGAATGGCAAGATTAAACAGGTATCTTATATACCATGTTTTATCAACGAGAGGGAAGAACCGGAAATTGTTACTCACCGGGACCCCAGAGCTCAAGAGGTGTTCAACTATGTAGAGGACATCTCCAGAAGTGAAAAACTTCTCGTTCACTTCTCCTGGGATGGGGATGAAGTGTGTATCCTGCCCTAGTACACCAGAAGGATTGACCTTCCGGTGCTTAGTATTTCAAGTATACGTTACATTCTTACGGGATAGAGCCGGTCTTAGCGACAATTTTCATCAGTTCTCGGACACTCTGCAAAGTAGCAAGACTCCTCAGCATTGATCGTGATTTTTCGACCTCATTTGTCTTTAATACCAGCGAGGAACAATCGCGATATTTTGCCTCGAGCTGCTCAACGCTCATTACCCTTACCGGCATTCCTGAATTCAAAGGTGTTTCCCTGAAATATTGTTTACCGCCAAAGCTATCAGGGCCTGGCTGAACTGGTCAGGCGTTAAAACTATGTATATCGAACCGGGCAGCCCCGGGAGAATGGTTACGTTGCATCATTTAGCGGCAGCTTCAGAGCTGAACGGCTTGACCGGGAAATCCTCACTACTCTAGAGGAAACCAGGGGATTGATAGAACAATGGAGAAGGGAATATAATCAGGTACGTCATCAAATTGTCAGGGAGGACTCATGGAAAAGCTTGTTAAACTATTCGCCCCCGGAAAAATCGGGAGTATGGAAGTCAAGAACCGGATAGCGTTCGCTCCGATCGGTCACGGCTTCACCTTTGGCACCAAACCGGATGGTTTTTTAACCGACCGTTTACTGGCGTTCTATGAAGCCAGGGCTAAAGGTGGTGTGGGGCTGATCCAATTGACCGTGGCGTCCCTCGGCCGGCCTTACGCTACCCAGCTAATTTTCGGCCCCGGGGTTCTGGGCATGATGACGGATGACCATATCGCCGGCTGCCGCCGTTTTGTTCAAGCCATCCATTCTCACGGGACTAAAATATCATTTTCCTTAGGTCATCAGGGGGCTATCCTGGCTGGCCCAGTACAACAAAGACCGCCTCTGGAGTATCCCGAGCTATTACGGGTAATCGCTCCGACCGGCACCCGAAACCCGCAAACCGGGTTCTGGACACACTCCATGACGCAAGATGATATCGATGGGCTGCTGGAGGCTTTCGCTCAAGCTGCCAGACGGGGAAAAGTATCCGGTTTTGACGCTGCCCGGATACATTGCGGACATGGCTATTTATTACATCAATTTCTCTCGCCGCGGACTAATAAAAGGACTGATGAATACGGGGGCAGCATCGAAAATATGGCCAGGTTCCCCTGTGAAGTGGTCCGCCGGGTTAGAAAAGAAGTCGGCGCGGACTTCCCCATCATGGTACGCATGAACGGGGATGATTATATTGAAGGGGGCATTACTCTGGAGCAGGCCAAGGTGCATGCTCAGATGCTGGTAGAAGCAGGGGTAGATGGATTCAGCATTTCCTCCGGTCCCTTTGAGACCCATCACAAGCAATTTCCCGGCATGTACCAGCCATCCGGGGCCTTAGTACCCCTGGCGGCGGCTATCAAGAAAGTCGTCAAAGTCCCCATCATAGCCGTAGGTAAGATAGACGCCGTTCTGGGTGAGCGTATACTGGAGGAGGGTAAAGCCGATTTTATTGAGATGTGCCGGCCTTTAATGGCTGACCCGGACCTGCCCGATAAGGCCCGGGAAGGGAGATTGGAAGATATCCGTCCCTGCATTTTCTGCGGTCACTGCCAGGCAGCCCGGGAAGGCGCAGCTTACGCCAATTGTACGGTGAATATGGGTATTGGAAGAGAGCTGGACTACAGGATAGAGCCGGCGGCACGCCAAAAGAAGGTGATCGTCATCGGCGGCGGGCCGGCCGGTATGGAAGCCGCGCGGACCCTGGCAGAACGCGGTCACGAGACTTCTCTTTATGAAAAGTCCGCTAAACTCGGAGGTCAATGGAACCTGGTTGCCAACTTTCTTCCTGAAGAGGCGAAGCTTATCGCGTACCTGTCAACCGGCATGCGGAAAGCCGGTGTCAAGGTTTTCCTGAACCAGGAGGTCAC
>CAZXYV010000060.1:0-5948 GCA_964645025.1 uncultured Dehalococcoidaceae bacterium
TTTCTTCCGGGGCGTTATCGATGCTATCGAAAGGGCGGAACTGGGTCTTACCCTGTTTGGATAAGACCAGTGTCATCGCCGCGGTCAGGGTCGTTTTGCCGTGGTCAACGTGACCGATGGTGCCCACGTTCACATGTGGTTTTGACCTGTCAAATTTCTGTTTTGCCATTTCATCCTCCCTTTTTTCCGAGCCCACAATCGGATTCGAACCGATGACCCCATTCTTACCAAGAATGTGCTCTACCGACTGAGCTATGTGGGCGTCGGTTTAATTATACAGATTTTAAAGACTATTTGTCTATACCTATAACCGGCGTTGCTTATTTAATGGTGGAGGGAGCAGGATTCGAACCTGCGTAGGCCTTAGGCCGGCAGATTTACAGTCTGCTCCGATTGGCCGCTCCGGCATCCCTCCCCGCAAGACCCACAGCTTAAAAACCAGCCCGAGAAGGGACTCGAACCCCCAACCTACTGATTACAAATCAGTTGCGCTACCATTGCGCTACTCGGGCACTATCAAACGAAGTGTAAAACTTTAAACAGGCAACGTAAGTATTATAGATACGGTGAACGTAAAAGTCAAGCTGAGCAAATGCGTGATATAGGTAATAGCCTTGTCTTATTAACGGTAGTAATAGCGCCCCCTCTTTCTAAAGATATACCCGGCGACGAGACCGGTAATCAGGCCGCCCATGTGGGCCTGCCAGGCTACCCCGGGGATGAAAGACCAGAGGACGAAAAATATAAGCACCACGACCCATAAACGCATAGGGGCGATGAACCACATCATCACTCTCATGTTAGGCATCATCACTACCAGGGCCCCGGCGATGGCATAGACGGCGCCGGAGGCGCCGATTACATAGTTACCTGAAGAAATATTCAATAACATAAAGGCAACATTGCCCAGCAGGCCGCCGATGAAATACACCGCCAGGAACTTGTTCTGACCGACTATCTGGTATAAAACCCTGCCGAAGAAAAACAACGTTATCATATTGCCGAAGATATGCCCGAAACTTCCATGCACAAAGATACTCGTGAGGATAGTCCAGGGCCTCTCCAGGAAAAGCGCCGGCGCGAGGCCAAGTGTACTTTTCAGGCTTCCCTGAATACTGGTCGCCACGAAGAACAAGAGGTTGATGGCAATCAGCGTCCACACGGGATCCAGGTCAAAACCGCCATAACCCGGGGACCTCCGGGAACGCCGCTCCGGCGGGGGGGAACGCTTCATATAATCTCTATCGCTTATCGGCACCGATGGACTCCTTTAAAATGCCAATATTACTCTAATTAATATTATAACAGCTTTGAAACCCGAGCGCAGCTAACTTGACTAACAAGCCTGAAAAAGCGATAATATCAAGGATTCTTTAGCACATTCCCGAGTAGCTCAGTCGGTAGAGCGGGCGGCTGTTAACCGCTTGGTCGAAGGTTCGAGTCCTTCCTCGGGAGCCAGATTCCACTTTCAAACAAGAGGGGGCTTCAATTGAAGCCCCCTCTTCTCTTTTAATGAGCAATATCCGCGAGCTTACTTTAAGAACCCCTTAGCCATAAGAAGTTCCGCCGTCAGGATGGCGCCGCCGGCGGCACCCCGCACCGTGTTGTGGTGCAGGCCGACGAAGCGGTAATCGAAGACGTTGCATGGCCGCAGTCGGCCCACGGTTATCGCCATGCCTTTACCGGCGTCCCGGTCTTTGCCGGGCTGGGGGCGGTCCGGCTCGTCGCGGTAGATAATCGGGGGTAAAGGCGCCGAAGGCAACTTCAGCTCCTGCGGCAGCGCCGTGAAATTCCGCCAGATGCGGATAACCTCTTCCATGGCCGGTTTCTTACCGGCGAACTTGATACTACAACAGGCGATATGCCCATCGGAGACAGGCACACGGTTGCAGTGCGCGGAGATTTTTATACTAGCGTCGGAGATAATCTTACCGCCCTTTATCCTGCCCAGTATCTTCAGCGGCTCGACTTCCGATTTATCTTCCTCGCTGGCAAGTGAGGGCAGGACATTATCAATCAGGTCAATCGAGGCCGGGCCGGGATAGCCGGCGCCGGATACCGCCTGCAATGTGGCCACAATCATGTTATCGATAGGATAGCCGGCCTTTATCAGGGCATACATGGGCAGCATATAGCTCTGGATGCTGCAGTTCGGTTTGACGACGAGGAGCCCCTGCTTCCAGCCGCGTTTTTTCCGCTGCTCCGGGATAATATCCAAATGACTGTCATTTATTTCCGGCACCATGACCGGCACGTCCTCGGTATGGCGGTGCGCCGAGTTATTGGAGACGACGGCGAAGCCCTTAGAGGCATACTCTTCTTCCAGGGCCAGGATGGCTTTCCTGTCCATTTCCACCGCCGAAAACACCAGTTTACACTTGCCGACGGCTTTGGACACGATACTGGCATCTTCGACGATGATATCTTTAAACTCCCCGGGGATATCGTCTTTCATGTGCCAGCGTCCCGCCACGGCCTCGGCGTACTTTTTCCCCGCCGAGTTCGGCGAAGCCGCCAGATACACGACCTCGAACCAGGGATGGCGGCTGAGAAGTCGCAGGTAGACCTGGCCAATCATACCCGTAGCCCCGATAACACCCACCTTTATCTTGTTAACCACTTTTTCCTCCCGAAAAATACACTAACGTGTAAAGAATTATAGCAAAGCTACTAAAATTATTCATCTTCCCAGCGGTATCTTTTCTTCTTGTTTTTCAGCTTCCCCCACCCGTTTCGCCCTTTTCCCCCCGAAAGCCTCGATGACTCTTGTCCCCGCCGTAGCTCCTCCCCCATGAGAAACGCCCTTTTTTATTAAATATTCCTGGCCCGCTTTTAAATTGATGCGCTTCCCCTCGATAATCAGCGTGTATTGCCCCTGCACTACCATCATGTATTCGTCATACTCATGCGTGTGCGCGGCGGACTGCCCGGCTTCGGGGTACGTCCAGTGAACCATCTGACTGCCGTCCGCTCCATCGAAGACATACCCCTCGATGCCTCCGGTGTATTGTGAGGCGACTGACACTTTATTGGCCGGGTTTTTCATAAATTCCGGAAACTCTTTCATTTTCACTCCTCCCAAAGGTATCTTCCCTTTTTCCTGTTTTTCAGCTTCTCCACCTCGCACTTGAAGCACAGACCGCTGTGGCAACTAATCGTCCCGCCGCACTGCGGGCAACGCCATTTCTCTGCTTCCTTTATTAGAAACTTCTCTATCCCTTTGTCTCTGATATATTCCAGGTTCTCAATATTGCTCATGTGGTAGTTCGTCCGGTAACGCTTATCGAGGTGTTTCAGCCTGCGGCACGGGAATTCCGCGCATTCGTAGCAATATTTCACCAGACCATTCCCCAACTTTTCGCAACTTTTCTTCATGAAAGCGCAGTTCTTGCCACGGGGGCGGCAGCCGGCGCAGTAGCTCTTCCTGATTCCCTGCTTTTTCAGGTCGTATTCCCGCGCCAGGTAGCCGCTGCATATCCCGCAGTTCATCCCGCACGGGGCGATAAGTTGTTCATCGAGTCTGTTTTTCATAACTCTATCTTAAACCAGATTAAATAAAAAAGGGAAGCTCTGAAGCTCCCCCTTTTCTTACTGATTTTAAATGAAGTCCTCTAAAGCTGCATCTCTTTGAGGTCCGGGCTGATGATGAGTTTCGGCTCGGTGACGGACTGGACATCCGCCGCGGTGATGGTCGGAGCTACCTCCCGCAGGACGAGCCCGTTCGGCGTGACGTCTATCACCGCCAGGTCGGTAACGATAAGGTCGACCACGCCCTGGGCCGTTAGCGGGTAGGTGCACTTTTTCAGAATTTTGTACTCACCATCATTGGTGGTATGTATCATGGCGACGATGACTTTCCTGGCGCCGACCGCCAGGTCCATGGAGCCGCCGATATTGCCGATGTCCTCCGGTAGCCCCCGCCCCGGGTTCTGCCATCCCGCCAGGTCACCCTTCTCCGAGACCTGCAGCGCCCCCAGGACAGCGATATCCATGTAGCCGCCCCGTATCATGGCGAAGGACTCGTTTTCCGAGAAAAAGCTCGCCCCCGGCAGCTGGGTAACCGGCTGGCAGCTGGCGTTAATAAGGTCCTGTTCTACTTCTTCCTTCGAGGCTAAAGGCCCGATGTTGAGCATACCAAGCTCTGCCTGCAACACGATGTCGCGACCCTCAATCCAGTCGGAAACGAGCGTCGGTATGCCGATGCCCAGGTTTACGTACGTCCCGTCTTCGAGCTCATTGGCGATGCGGAGCGCCATCAGCTCCCGGCTCAGCCCCCTGAATTTCTTGGCCTTTGTTACCAATTTCGTTCTCCTTTAATCAGTCGATAGTCGGGAAATAGGTAGGGCGTTCAACTTTCACTACCCGCTGGACATAAATGCCCGGTATGTGCACCATATCGCCGTCGATTTTACCGTTTTCGACGATATTTTCCACGGCGGCGATGGTGATTTTACCGGCGGCAGCCATCTCGGGGTTATAGTTTCGGGCCGTCAGGTGGCACTGGAGATTACCCATGTGGTCACTCCGGTAGGCATACACGAAGGCGTAGTCCGGCTTCAGGGCCAGTTCCAGGAGACACTCACAGTCGCCGAACTTTCTCTTCTCTTTACCTTCTTCCACTACCGTGCCTACGCCGGTAGGCGTATAGAAAGCGGCGATACCGGCCCCCGCCGCCCTCAGCTTTTCAGAAAAGGTGCCCATGGGGAACACCTGCATCTCGATTTCACCGGCGCGTACCGCCTTTTCGCACGGGGAATCGGCGCCCTTGGTGGCCGACCGGTAGAAAGGATAGTTGCAGATAGCCTTTTTCACTTGCTTGTTAAGGACGAGCTGGTTGATGGCTTCGTTGCCCGGGCCCATCTGCATACAGATTATGGTAAGATTTTTCGCTCCCTGCCTGGCGAGGGCTTGTATCAGGGGAATCGGGGTCCCGGCGGTAAAAAAACCCGAGATAGCGATTGAAGCCCCGTCCGGGATATCCGCCACGGCGGCAGCAACACTGGGAAAGACTTTGTCCAATACGGTCCCTCCTGGACTCTAGGTCTTCTGGCAAATTTCGTAGCCGATTATTTTTAGAGCCTGCTCCAGCGCGATTTCCATGCTGCTGTAAGATTTCAGGTGCCCCAGGTCGGCCATCAGCGGTTCCATCGCCCGGGCCAGGGTGGCATGCATATCGGCGATAATGCAATCGGCCCCGAGCAGGCGGACAGTACGTATCAACCTGGCGAGCTGCTTGGCCACCTCGTTGTCATCGGCGACGGCGGCCGAAAGGTCGAGCAGGACGACGCGTGTTTTGGCCTTTTCCACATGATTAAGCAAATTGGTGATGATGTCCTCGAAGCGTTCGACAATTAAGTTGCCGACCACCACCATGACGGAAAGCCCGGGGTACAGCTCGAAAACCGGGGCGGCCAGCGCCTTCCACTTATCGAGTTTGGCCTCCAGCTCTTCCACGCGGTGCTTGATATCGGCCTCGGCGCCGACCCAGGGTCGGTACTGAGCGAAGTAGCCGACGCCGCCGATATATTTACCGGTGCTGTCATAGAGATGTGACGCGGAGACACGCACCGGAATTATCTTGCCGGACTTCGTCCTCGTCTTGGTCTCCATGTCATGAATCGTCCCGCCGGCCCCATAGATTTTCCGGTTGGCTTCACGCGCCGCTTCGATACTTTCGTACACTTCCACGATACTCTCGCCGATAAGCTCGTTCATCGTGCGCTCGGTGAGCTTACAGGCTTCATTGTTGGCGAACTTGATAATCCCTTCGGCGCTAATAGCCAGAATAGCATCCGGGCAACCGTTGAGCAGGGCCTCAAGATGCCCGCCGCGATGGGTTGTTACCTGCTTTTCCATTTTTTTCTTCACCTCCTAATTATATCAGACTCAATCTCCAGATACGTGTATCCAAAGATATATGTCTTAGTACCTAAAGTATATACGAAAAA
>CAZXYV010000060.1:6048-8666 GCA_964645025.1 uncultured Dehalococcoidaceae bacterium
GCCCGGTTCATGGTGAGCCGGCAACTGGCGGCCTCGGGAGGTATCTGGCTGAGCTTAAGCGGCACACAGCTCCTCCTCGACCCTGGCCCGGGCAGCATCGTCCAGGCCACGAAGAGAAAACTCGATGCGGAAAAGCTGAGCGCCATTATCCTGTCGCACCGCCATCTCGACCACTCCGCGGATGTCAACGTCATGGTCGAGGCCATGACCAGCGGCGGCTTTAACCGGCACGGCCGGCTTTTCGCGCCAGCGGATGCCGTACAAAATGAGCCGGTTATCTTTTCCTATCTGAGACACTTTATCGAAGGAATCACAGTCTTAGAGGCAAAAACAGTATATAAAATAGGGAACGTTTCTTTTACCACATCGGAGCGCCATATCCACCCGGTGGAGACCTACGGCATGGTTTTTAAAGCTGCCGGGCACACCTTCGCCTATATCACCGATACGCGCTATTTCGAGAGTCTGCACCGGAACTATACCAGCGAGCTGCTAATCATCAACATGGTGCTGACAGAGCCGAGGGCACCCATCGACCACCTCTCGATTCCGGATGTCGAGCGCGTTATCAATGAAATAAAACCCAGGATAGCTATTTTGAGCCACTTCGGCCTGCACGTCTGGGAGGCCGGGCCACAGCAAATTGCCGACGAGCTATCCGGGCGGACGGGAGTCAGGGTCATCGCGGCAAGGGACGGCATGAAGTTCGACCTGGCCGAACTGGATGGAGCGTAGCATGGATAGTGAGAAGTTCGAACGGCTGGTGGCCAGGGCTATCGAAAGCCTGCCCGAAGAGTTCCGTGAAAGGCTGGATAATATCGACGTCGTCGTGGCCGACGAGCCGACGCTGAAGCAGCTATCCAAAACGGAGAGAAAACGGGGCGAGACCCTCCTCGGCCTTTACGAAGGCGTACCGCTTCCCGAGCGCAGCCACGGCTACGGGTTCGTCGTGCCGGATATAATAACCATCTTCCGGCGGCCCATCGAGGCGATGTGTAAAAACGATACGGAGATTATCGCCGAGATACAGCGGGTCGTCCGGCATGAGATTGCCCACCACTTCGGCATCAGCGATGACCGGCTCCGCGAGCTGGGCCGGGACTGAAAAAACCTTGAAACCGGGTGGAAACCGGCAAAAGCGCGACCGATGTCACGATATCAGTTACCACAGATTTAAATCCTTGACCATGTAGTCACCTTCGGAGCGGTAACCGGACTCGACGCGGTAATATTCTTTAGCGCCGGTACCGCTCAGGATAACCATCCGGCCAGCCTGGAACTCATCCCTGGCGACACGCTCCGCCTCGTGGAGCAAGGCCCGGCCCAGCCCCTTGTGCTGGGCAGCCTCTTTTTTCTGCCCGCTCAGGGGCACCTCCGGGCCGAAGACATGCAGCTCCCGGATGATGGCATAGTTGCCGGGTAATGCCGGTTCGAGTACCGGGATAGGGCGGGTCTGTAACCTCAAGCGCAGCAGTCCGAATAAAGTCTCATTTTTATCTTCGAAGGAAAGGAAGACCTCTTTACCGCCGGCGGCGTTATAGTCCATCCTCACCAGGTGGGGTTCGCCTATCTCGCGGCCAAGGCGCGCCCGGTGGCCGTACTCCCGGCAGCGTATACACCGGCACTCGATGGCGTCCCGACTCATCCTCTCCCGCACGCTATTGCGTAATGAGTCTTTAAGTCCGGCGGTGATAAACTTCGAGGGGATATCACGCAGCACCCGAGAAATCCTCACATATTCGGGTACAATAGATTTAATATTTATTATCAGATTAATCATGGTCTCATTGTCATAAGGCTGGTAACGCCCTTCCCGGTACCACTTTTCCAGCTCCGTGCCAGCCACTACCATGGTCGGGTAGAGCTTGAGTCCATCCGGCTTGAACCTGTCATCCGCAAAAAGTTGCCGGGACATTTCCAGGTCTTGCTCCGGCGTGGAGCCGGGCAGTCCGGGCATCCAGTGGTAATAGACCTTGAAACCGCGCTCCCGGAGCCGGGCGGTGGCCTCGACCACCTCCCTGACCCCATGTCCCCGCCTGACGAGCCGGTAAATATCATCACTCAGGGTCTGCACGCCGAGCTCGACCCGCGTGGCGCCGAACTCCAGCATCCGCTCAATCTCCGGCGGTCCGCACCAGTCCGGCCGGGTCTCGATGCATAATCCCGTACAGCGGCGCATGGCCGTCTCGTTGTTTTTTTTCGCTTCTTCCAGCGTGGTCGAGGTCATTCCGTTCAGCCCGTCATAGCAGTCCTTGATAAATTGGTATTGATAAGCGACGGGCTGCGCCAGGAAGGTGCCGCCCATGATAATCAGCTCGATTTTGTCCGTGGGGTGCCCCATCTCAGTAAAGGTACGCAGTCGCAGTTCCACCTGCCGCCGGGCATCATAATCGCAGGCTCTAGCGCGTATCACCGCCGGCGACTCCGGCGTATAGCTCTGCGGGGCGTCCGGGTAGGTGGGGCAGTAGAGACATTGTCCCGGGCATTTCGCGGGACGGGTCATCACCGCCAGCGGCGTTACCCCGGAGATAGTCCTTGTAATTTTCTTCATCTTAACGCTACTATTAAGCAGGTAGCATCATAAGTTTAGCAGATTTCAACTTATGTCAACAATAAAA
>CAZXYV010000061.1:0-8637 GCA_964645025.1 uncultured Dehalococcoidaceae bacterium
GCCGTACGGGAGCTACCGCTGACGGTAGCCACGCTCAAAGTCTTCAGCCAGGGCAGTATTAAGATAACGAAAGACCGGCAGGTCGTGGACGCTGCCGGCCGCGTTATTAAGGGCTATGACCTCACCGCCGAGATAGACGAAATAATTAACGACAGGTAGGGGCGGGTTTAAAATCCGCCCCTGCAATATTATTTCTTTTCTTTCTTATTTTTATCCGCTTTAGCGTCAGAGGGTTTAGTCAGCACTTCATCGATGATACCGTATTCCACCGCTTGCTCCGGATTGAGATAGAAATCTCGGTCGGTGTCATGGGTGATTTTTTCCAGCGCCTGGCCGGTATGCTTGATGAGGATGTCCTTGATAATATCCTGCTGACGCATAATCTCCTTGGCGGCGATGACGATATCGGCTGCCTGACCCTGGGCCCCGCCGATGGCCTGGTGCATGTGGATGGTGGCGTGGGGCAGGGCGAAGCGTTTGCCCTTGGCGCCGGCGCATAAAAGCACCGTGGCCATGCTGGCCGCCATACCCACGCAGATAGTGGAGACCTGCGGGCGGATAAGCTGCATCGTATCGTAGATGGCCAGGCCGGCGCTGATGACCCCGCCGGGGCTCTGGATGTACATATTGATGTCTCTATCCGGGTCTTCCCTTTCCAGATAAAGCAGTTGGGCGATAAGCGTATTGGCGATGGGGTCGGAGATGGGGGTAAAGAGCATGATGATACGCTCTTTTAAAAGCATGGAATATAAGTCCCACATTCTCTCGCCCCTCGGCCCGGTTTCGACCACGCCGGGGATAACGTTCAAAGGCAGATTGTTTAATGGATGATTATTCATTTTCCTTCCTCCTTGGCCTCTTTTTTAGATTCCTGAGTATTCTTGGCTATGTCAGCCAGACGCTCGATTGTCTTACGCGCCATGAGCGATTGTTTAAGCGATTCGCGCGTCTGGGGATTATCGAAAAGCTTGCGCATGTCCGCCTTCTTTTCCTCGGCGATGCCCAGCACCATGCTATCGAGCCGGTTATCTATATCCGATTCGGATACTTCTATTTTTTCCTCTTCGGAAACCTTACCCAACAACAATGAAGCCGTGACGTTTTTAATCGCTACCGGACGCAGGTCCGCCTGCAACTGTTCCGGGGTTTTGTTGATACTTTTCAGGTACTCATCCATACCTTTTCCCGTCATCTGTAGCTGCCTGGCCTGCTCGTTAAGAATGCGGTTTATTTCCACATCCACCAGCACCGGCGGATATTCAATCTTGGCCTTCTCGATGGCGGCATGAATTACTTTCTCCTCGAAGTCCATCCTGGCGCGCTCCTCGGAGCGTAGTTTCAGGTTTTTAGCCACTTCCTCCCGCAGGGCGCCGAGTGTTTTATATTCGGTAGAGATCTGGCTGGCAAAATCATCGTTTAGCTCGGGGAGCTTTTCCTCTTTTATCTCGTGCAGCTTGACTTTAAAATGGGCTTCCTTCCCGGCGACCTCTTTGTTGAGAAATTCCGCGGGGAAGGTAAGGGCAAACTCCTTTTCTTCTTCCTTCTTCATGCCCACTATCTGGTCGGCAAATCCGGGTGCCGGCGTAATAATTTCTTTCAAGACATGGTACTGCGCCGCGGCCTTTTTAACATAGGGTTTTTCATCGACCGTGCCGTTGATATCGATAACCGCCAGGTCCTTGTAGTCCAGCGGCCTTTCGACGGGCTCCCAGGTGGCGTGCTGGTGGCGTAGCTCTTCGATAACAGCATCGACATTCTCTTCTTTTATGTCAACCGGTTCCGGAGTCATGCGAATGCTCTGGTAGTCTCCCAGCTCGACAGTAGGCGCCAGGGGCACGACCGCCTTGAATATCAGCGGGTCGGCCTGGGTTATCTCTACCTGCGGTTGAGCGTACGGCTCGATGGCTTGCTCTTTACAGGCTTTTTCATAGGCCTCGGGAATCAGGTGGTCAATCGCTTCTTCAAGAAGTCTCCCCTTCCCCAGGTGCCGCTCGACTACCGCACGCGGGGCCTTGCCCTTGCGGAAACCCGGTATATTGGCTTTGGTTACCAGGTGCCGGTACCCGTCCTCCATACCATGTTCCATCTCGGCCGGCTCCATCTCGATAGTGATGTATGCCTGGTTACTCTCAACCTTTTCTTTAGTTACTTTCAAATTTCCTCCCGCTAGGCTACTCTTCTCGCAGTTTGATGTGCAGTTCTTTTAGTTGCGCCTCGGTGACCGGCGCAGGCGCGCCGAAGGTCAGGTCCTGGGCGCTCTGGTTTTTAGGAAAAGCCATCACTTCCCGGATGGTCTCCTCCCCTGCCAGTAGCATGACCGTCCGGTCGATGCCGGGGCCGATGCCGCCATGGGGCGGCGCCCCATACTCGAATGCCTCCAGCATATGCCCGAAAAGGCCGTTAATCTGTTCATCGTTATAACCCAGCAGCCGGAAAATCTTTCTTTGCAGTTCCGCGTTATGAATCCGGATGCTGCCGCTGGCCAGCTCATAGCCGTTGCAAATAAGGTCGTAGTTTTTACCGAACATCTTTTCCGGAGCGGTGTCCAGAAGCGGTATGTCTTCGTCCCGCGGCTCGGTGAAGGGGTTGTTGGCCGGCTCCCACCTTCCAGTATCTTCATTGCGTACGAGCAGGGGAAAATCGACGACGAATCCGAAAGCGAGGGTGTGCGGGTCGGCCAGTTCGAGGCGGCGGGCTATCTCGCGTCGCAGGGCATCCAGCGCCGGATAAATTTTCTCCGGCTTACCGGCGACGATGAGCAGCAGGTCGCCCTTTTTCGCACCGCAAAGACCGGCCATCTCCTTGACCTGCTCCAGGGTTATATATTTCGCGGCCACAGACTTTATATCCTTTAAAGTCAGGCCGTCCAGTCCGTCCCCCGCCACTCCCAGGGACATCGTGAGCAGCCCTTTAGCACCGGCTCTCAATACCAGACTGTTCAGTTCGTCAAGCTGTTGGCGGGTGTATTCGCCGCAGCCCGGAGCGGTCAACCCCTTCACCCTGCCCCCGTTATCAATGGCCGTCCGGAAAATGGCGAAATCGGTCTGCGCGGCGATATCGGTAAGGTCGCCTATTTCCAGGCCGTAACGCAGGTCGGGCTTGTCCGAGGCGTACCGCTCCATGGCCTCGGTATAGGTCAGCCGGGGGAAGGGTTTTATTAATTTGAACTCGGGTTTGACGGTTTCGACCAGCGATGTGAAAAGTTCTTCCATAAGCTGGAGGATGTCCTCCTGCTCGACGAAGCTCATTTCAATGTCAATCTGGGTGTGCTCGGGCTGGCGGTCGGCGCGCGTGTCCTCATCACGGAAGCAGCGGGCGACCTGGTAATACCGGTCCATACCGGCCACCATGAGGAGCTGTTTGAGCTGCTGCGGGGACTGGGGCAGGGCGTAGAACTCGCCGGGATGGACGCGGCTGGGCACCAGGTAGTCGCGGGCACCCTCCGGGGTGCTTTTGAGAAGGATAGGGGTCTCTATCTCGACGAATCCCCTGGCGTCGAGGAAGTCGTGCATGAACCGCACCACTTTGTGACGTAAAAGCAAATTATCTTTCATGCGGTTCCGGCGCAGGTCGAGATAGCGATACTTGAGACGCAGGCTTTCATCCACTTCTATCTCTTCGTTGATGTAAAAGGGAGGGGTTTTTGAGGTGTTCAAAATCTCAATCTCGCTGGCGATGACCTCGACTTCACCGGTAGGTATCTTCGGGTTTTCGGTACCTTCCGGACGCCGGGTTACTTTACCATTGACCTTGATGACGTACTCGCTGCGCAGCTCTCCGGCGACTTGCATCGTCGCCGGCGCAATTTCCGGATTGAACACCGCCTGGACGATGCCTTCCCTGTCCCGCAGGTCGATGAAGATAAGGCCGCCGTGGTCGCGGCGGCGGTTCACCCAGCCGGCCAAAGTCACTTCCGCGCCGATATTTTCTTTCCCGAGGGACCCGCAGGTATGTGTCCTGAGCAAAGTAATCTCCTTATTTATAAAGGGGTTCACTTTTGATTATAGCTTATACAGCTAGGGGCTTCAACCTCAGAGTTGTATTCGTAAGGATAGCTCTGCTAAAATGTTATGTAATCCCATCATATTATGGCAAAAGAGAAGGCATTATAAAATGGCCAAGACAATCGCGGAAATAAACGAGAAAATAAAAGCCGGCCAGGCGGTGGTCTTCACCGCCGAGGAGATTATCGACGTTGCCCGGGAGAAGGGCATTAAAAAGGCCGCACAGGAAGTGGACGTGGTCACCACCGGCACCTTCGGTATCATGTGTTCCTCCGGCGCCTACTTCAATATCGGCCATTCCAAACCGCGGTTAAAGCTGGGAGGGGGCCGGGCTTACCTGAACGATGTCCCGGCCTATACCGGGCTGGCGGCCGTCGACCTTTTCCTCGGGGCGGGCGCCCTGCCCGATGACGACCCGCGTAACCGGGTACACCCCGGCGGCTTTAACTACGGCGGCGGCCACGTCATCGAAGAGCTGGTAGCCGGCAAGGACATAAGGCTGGTGGCTATGGCCTACGGCACGGACTGCTATCCGCGCAAGCGCCTGGAGACCCTGATAAATATCAGAGACCTTAATGAGGCGGTACTCTTTGACATCCGGAACGCCTACCAGAACTATAACGTCGCGGTAAACACGTCGGACAAGACGATTTATACCTATATGGGTGTCCTGAAGCCCAATCTCGGCAATGCCAACTACTCCTCGGCGGGGCAGCTTTCGCCGCTGTTCAACGACCCGTATTATCAGACGATAGGCATCGGCACCAGGATATTCCTGGGGGGTGGTACCGGCTTCGTCGCCTGGCAGGGTACGCAATTTAATCCCGGCGTGCCCCGGACGGAAAAAGGTATTCCGAAAGAGGGCGCCGGCACGCTCGCCGTCATCGGCGACCTCAAGCAGATGAGCCCGCGCTGGCTGGTGGGGACAAGCGTCCTCGGCTATGGCTGTAGCCTGACTGTAGGTGTTGGTGTGCCTATCCCGATACTATCGGAGGAAATCCTGAAATATACTACCGTGACCGACGCCGATATCCTGGCACCGGTAATCGACTACTCGGATGCCTTTCCGCAGCGTAAACCGGATGTCCTGGCCGAGGTCACCTACGCCGAGCTGAAAAGCGGCACGATAAAGCTTAAGGGTAAAAATGTGCCGACGGCTTCTCGCTCCAGCTACCCGAGGGCGGTGGAAATCGCCACCATACTGAAGGACTGGATAAAGACGGGCCAGTTTCTCCTGACCGAGCCGGTCCAGCCCCTGCCCGGCGCGGAGTCCGGCGTCGCTTTCAAGCCGCTGAATGAACGTCCTATTGACTATTAATGGGAGGTGAGGCTAATGGCTGTTTCCAAAAGAATCGTGTTACGCTTTCCCAAACGTCTCGTGGAGAGGCCGATAATCTACCGTCTGGTCAAGGACTATGACCTCGAGTTCAATATTCTTAAGGCTTCCATCACCCCCGAGCAGGAAGGCCTGCTGGTGCTGGAGCTTAAGGGAAACCAGGGTGAATACGATAAAGGCATTGATTTCTTGATCAAAGCCGGGGTAAAGATTCAGTCCCTAAGCCAGGATGTCACGCGTAATGAAGAAAGATGCACCAGTTGCGGCGCCTGCGTTACCGTTTGCCCGACCGCCGCTTTCAGCATCGAGCCCAGGACCAGGCTGGTACTTTTCGATAACGAGAAGTGCATTGCCTGCGGACTCTGTATCCCCGCCTGCCCACCCCGGGCGATGGAAGTGCATTTCTAAATTCGCCATCCCTGACGGGGTATATATTTATTGTTTGCCTGCATCAATAAGTAAATTCTGCCCAGACAGCGGCATGGTCCGAAGCCGATGCTCCAATACCATTGTTTTGCACTTCCGGCCAGGCTTTTTCATTTTTTATAGAGTATTTATACAAATCATAAATACCCTGACGTTCCACACCGGCACCGATGCAAGATGCTTGCAGCGGTTTTGAGACGAGTATGAAGTCAAGCTGCTGCCTCTTTTTCTCCCAATAGTATGTCCACCGGTCTTCTTTGTTGGCTATTTTTAGTTTAAGAACGTCCTGCAGTCCTTCCAAATTCATCAACGGCGCTATCGACGGACTTTCGGGCGGAGCATTGAAATCACCGAGGACGACAACTTTATCCTTTTGCAGGTCCAGCTTCCGCTCTTTTATGATATCAACCACGCGCTGTGTTTGAGGCAATCTCCTGGCATCGTTGTCCTTTGGCAACCCGTATCCCTGGCTTTTAAAGTGATTAACCAAGAAGTAGATAAAATCACTCGCGGCGAGCTTTATTTTCACTTCCAGGCAGTCGCGGGAGAAAATGCGAGATTTACCTTTCTTGTCGAACATATGCGTCCTGATATCTTCAAATTCAAAAGGGAATCGGGACAAAAGGGCGACATCGATGCCCCTCGGGTCAAAAGCATCAATCAACATACTATAATCAAATTTCCTCTTGATAAGAGCGGAATTATATGAATCAAGCGTACGCTTGTCCTCGACTTCGATAAGGCTAACGATATCCACATTAATAGTGTTGATGACTTTGGCGGTATTTTTCCTGGCGTTATCGTTGAACTTATCTCTCTTGTATTGGATGAACCCATCCCAATCCTTTCTACCCTTAACTTTTAAAGTGAGCCCCTTTTTCTTACTTTTACTAAAGAGCTTCTCTCGCACTTCTATTATCTCAATGAAATCAGACACCTCATGGTACAGGTCAACGATTTTTTTACCATCATAGACTTCTTTTTCAAGTTCTTCACGGAGTAAGTCTATTTTAGCCATTTTTTCATCCCCGACTTTTCTATCTTCGCGGTTGAGGACTTTCGGTCGGCTGAAGAGATTTGCGCAGTTGAATGTACCAATTTTGAATGTGCCAGCCATATTATTTCCTCCCATGTTAAAATTTTTATTAAAGAATACATCTTATACACAATAGTGTCAACATGTCCAAATCAATGCCAACGGTATTACTGCGTAGATTAAAGGAGTGGCTAAATTTTTCAAATACCCACTTGCCCGTAAGAATATGTTGGCATAAAATAGATATATAGCGGGTGCTCGTTTCCCAAGAATTCGACCAACTTGTCAATAATATGAAAAAAGACGCTTACCAGCCGAGGATCTACCGCCACTGGATTGAAGGCAAAGACCTGGTGCCCTTCACCGTAACGGTTAAAGAGACCGATTTATATATCCGCGCCGCTACTAACCTCCAGCGTAAGGCGGAAAGGCTGGTCGAGAAATACCGCAACCAGCTGGAGCGCTACATCGAGAAAAATCCGGACTTTCTGACTTCTCTTAAGCCTCTGGCCATGCCCTCCCGCGCGCCGCGTATCGTGTTAGACATGATTGAGGCAGGACAGAAGGTGGGCGTCGGGCCGATGGCGGCGGTGGCCGGTGCTATCGCCGAATACGTCGGCCGCGAGCTGCTCGCCTTTTCACCGGAGATAATCGTAGAAAACGGCGGCGATATCTTCCTCAAGATTGCCCGTAAAAGGACGGTCGGTATCTACGCCGGCGACTCGCCATTGACGGGTAAAATCGGCCTGGAAATAAATCCCCAGGATACGCCACTGGGGGTTTGTACGTCATCGGGGACGGTGGGACATTCGCTGAGCTTCGGCCAGGCCGATGCCGCCGTGATTATCGCCGCTTCCGCCACGCTGGCCGACGCGGTGGCGACGGCTATCGGCAACCGGGTCAGCCGTCCCGAAGACGTTGATAGCGCCATCGAGTATGGTAAGAACATCGCGGGTTTGAAGGGTATCGTGATTATTATCGGTAAAAGCGTGGGCGCCTGGGGAGACATCAGGCTCTGCGAGACGTCGGTTTGAGCGGCCGCTCAGGCTGTCTATCTCGTGATATTCAGTTCCAGACTTTGCAGCGCCTTATCTTTATCCACGCCCTTGAGCGGCGCAATCATGCCGGTTAAAGTGCTCCGGACAATCTCCTCCACGAAATAGTTGAGCGGCATATCGGCGTTATTTAGTCTGATTTTAACCTGTCCTTTTTTATCAATGGTCAGTTTGAGAGTCTTTATCTCGCCGGTACCTTTAAGGCTATTGATAATCCCACCGGTGACATGGTCCAGGTATCCTGCCACAAAGTAGTCCAGATTAATAAGTATATCATTTACGGTAAGGCTAATCTGTCTGGTCACTTTTTGTCTCCTCTCTTTCGCTTTCTCATACAAGTCAAAATCAGTATAGCACAAAGGTCAGTTTTAGAGCTATTTCATACCTTTGACTAAGACTTCTCACCGCCGAGACGGTAAAGCGCCAGACCGATAATAAAGACCGCCAGCCCTACCACAACCATGTAGGCGCCGCTGCCCATGACTACCTGGGTAAGGCCGAAGGCGGTTACCGCCAGGTACAGGTAGTTCTCCAGGTTCATCGCCTGGGCGTAGGTTAAATGCTGCGGGTTGGTCGGGTCGAAACGCCCGCTGCCCAGCAGGGCTTGATAGGAAGGCGCGATAGCCCGGCGGTGTCCGGCGATAGTGTCCGCCGCCTTTTGCGCGCTTGCGGCATCGTTTATGGTGGTTAACTGTTGCGGATTATTAGGATCTACGGCGAGTTGGACTTTCTCTATTTTCATCCGGTCAACGATAAGATTGTTTTTGGCGATGCCCTGCC
>CAZXYV010000062.1:0-8530 GCA_964645025.1 uncultured Dehalococcoidaceae bacterium
ACGCAATATCATCGCAATTCGCATGTACTCTCCATCGCCCATGGTTGGACATGATAAGCAGAGGATATTTCTTCGCCCTCGGGTGCAGCAGACTCTCCTGATGTGACTCACCATAGGGTATCCAGTGTGGAACCGGAGGTCTTTCCTTATCGTTGGGGAAGTGTTTGGCCAGATTCTGAGAGAAGAACTCTACCTTGCCAGAAGGGGTCTGCAATGGATTCTTTTCGGGCTCTTCGTAGAAATTTTTCAGGCCGGGCGGGTAGTCCTTCCATTTAGGGTCAGTGGGGACAATCCAGTAATCCTTTTCCTCAAGTTCTTCGTATGTAACCATATCCTGCACACCGGAGGTCTCATAGCCATATTTTATCCAGTCCTGCACAGACCTGCCTTCGGTGTATTCTTTCAGTAAGCCAAGCCTTTCGGCTATTAGGCAGACAATGTCATAATCGCTCTTGGACTCTCCCACAGGTTCGATGCATTTTCTTTCGCGTATGATGGCATGATAATGCCCGCCAAATACCTGCATTGCAATATCCTCTTGCTCGAACTTGGTACTGACCGGCAGGATGATATCGGCAAACAGACAATCATTTTCCAGCCAGGGATGTTGAGCCAGTATAAATTCTATCTTCGGACTTCTAAGCGCCCGTATATAGGAATTGCTGTCGTTCCAACATGTTATCCAACAAGGTGTATCGGTCCATATCATGTGTACTTCGGAGCAGCCCTCCACCGGGTACCTGTATTTCACGAACTGGTTCTCAAGCGGCTCCCGTGACAGAGTGCTGCCGTACCAACTGAGGGGCGGATTGAGAATAGCCTCGTGGATGAGGTCTTTAGGAATTATTTGCTTCGGTAGTTCCCGTGTGACGGTCTTTCCATCCGAAGAAAGCCTGAATTGTCTGCCCTGGTGTGCCAATGTAGCCCTCATGGCTACTAGAGAGTTGGGCATCGGTTGGCGCTGGTGGAGTCCCCATTCAATCATTTTGACCTGATTGCAGCCTAGCTTACCCAATCCCTTCATCGCCAGCAGTAAGACTTCAAGCCTTCCGGGTTCCGTCGAATACTGGCCCCTTATGCCAGGGCCGCCGTTACCGTGCGCTATCGATGTACGCCTGGACGCCCATTCTCTCGCCAGCGCCTTGATTGTCCATTCCGGGATACCTGTAATTTCGGCAGCCCACCCGGGTGTCTTGGGAATTCCATCCTCTTTACCCAGGACATACGGCTCGAATTTCTCAAAGCCGAAGGTGTGCAAGGCAACATACTCCTTGTCATATATCCCTTCGGTAATCCAGACATAAGCTATGGCCAGATGTAACGCAGCGTCGGTGTTAGGCCTTACAGGTATCCATTTATCAGCGTGCACCGCCGCTCCGTAGTTCAGGTCCGGGCAGATATATATGCACTTTATACCGAGCTCTGTGAACCAGTAGCACATACGGCTTGCCATTTGCCCGTCAAATCCCCAGGGTGTTGTCTCCGGGTCGCACCCCCAAAAAAGCATAAGTTCGGTGTTTTGAGCAATATCAAACATGACATTTGTTACCGGTGCCTGCTGACCCACGGGCTCCATTCCCCAGACATGCTTGGCGCCCCAGTACCACCCTTCCCAGCTATCGGTATTCCTTGTCTGTAAGGTATAACCACCCAATAGTTCCAGCAGGTTCCTGTTACAACCATGGGGTCCGTGCACTACCTTTGTCTCTCCATGTCCGTCTGATTGAGAAAGTATGGCGTAAGGCCCGTATTTTTCTTTTACCCTGTTAATCTCGTTCACTATTATTTCCAAAGCTTCATCCCACGAGATCCTAATATAGCCGCTCTTCCCTCTATTCTGCACGTTTCTATTACCAACGGGATTCCAGTCAACTCTCTTTAACGGGTAGAGCACTCTGTTTGGGGAGTAGATTCTTTTTTTATAGGCCAAGCTATAGGGTGCTATCAGCGCCTTCATCCCCGGTTCAAATACCTTCCCGCGCGCCTCCATCTTCCAAGGATTGAATCCTTTCTTGTCATATTTCCAGTCAAAATGTAACGGACTGATTCTGACTATTTTCCCGTTTTTAATATCAACTCTGACAGGATTTCCATCAGTGGCAAAGCCGCTAAAACAGAGTCCCTTTGGTAATGATTTCTCTTCCCCGTCTTTGCGGGCTGCTTTCTTTTTTTTTGATATATTTTCTTTTTCCTTCATCTCTCTCCTTTTTTAATGACCTGAACCCCTAAGAAGATACCAGATATAATATCGTAGAAAGGGGACACTATATGGTTGTTAGCCTTGAAATGCTTTTGATCTTTGTCCCCCAAAAACCGCATTTTCATTGACGATTTACAATTATAATAGATTTTAGTCCCTATCTTTTCTTTTCCTCTGGAATATAACCGGCAGGATTCGAATCTTTAAGAGTACCTGCACCTAACATGATGACCATTTGAATGTGGGGTTTTTCAACGCTTTTCCAGGTCACTGGGCCGTGCGGCACCCCTCTGGGTATAAAGACCGCCGAGGTCCTGTCAATGGTGAGAATTTCATCACCGACAACGAAATTTATATTAGCCCCGAGATATTCCGGGTTATCTGGGTCAGAGCCGATGTGCAGCACGATTTCATTATAATCGTGATCATGCCGGTGGATATGCGGATTCGGCTCTGGCATCTTATACACCCAGCCTATTTCGATATAAGTATTACTACCTGGAACGAGGTCATTACTCATATAAGTCATGGTGGGATTCTGTCGGCCCTTGATTTTCTGATTACCGCCTACTTCATATTTCGGATTCGTAACTAGGTTTTTCTTGTAGCCCTTCTTTACCACTTTTACGCTCCTTTCTGAATATCATTAGTAAATTGCCGGTATATTTTAATTTATTGAAGAGTTTCGGTTTGAAAGCTAGGAAGCCATGATTTAGAAGATGAACTTGACCTTTACCCTAAAAAGGGAGGGTCGAACTCCACCTGAAACAATGCTTTGTTTCGTGTAATTTAATCCTCTTATTTGATCGATTTCCTAATTAGCTTTTTCTTATTATATCTCATTTTAAAAAAGTTAACTTCACAGGCATGATTGCCTGCAGCTATTGTCTTACCCAAGGAAAAGCCTATACCGACTGTTTTAGCAATGTTGCGATCTCCATCCATTGCAATATCGCATAGCTTTGGGATATCTTCGACAGGAATACCGGCTTTGAGCCACCCGGATACCAAAGGACAGTAGTGAAAACATATTTCAAGAATGTCTTCTGTCCTTGATTTAATTTCCATTTCAAAGGTCTTGATTCCCAGTGGCGTAAGGAAAATATCGGCAAATTCATTGAGCTTCACTGGCTCGCTCAACTTTTCCTTGATCAGTACACCGTGAAGGCACCCTGTTTGGGCTACTGCAGAGCGCAATATCTGTTCGCCGTCAACCCCTAATTCCTTGGCTGCCTCATAGCTCAGTCCCATCCATGTCGCCCTGTGTTCAATGGCGTTTCGGTTGATAGTCACTTTATCATCATCTGTTATCGCAGGATTGTTACTGATTTTAGGCATTTAATTCCTCCCGCAGATAGAAATGAACTCATAACCTTCATCGTTTTTTCTTGGTCTTTATTTGAAACACGATATATCGTTAATTGGCTTACTCGATATGTTCCATTGTGTTCCCTATTATAACCCTTTGCTACCCCTTGTTACGAAACATATCTGGTATCGTTTTCGTGGTAATATTATGCAAACTTTAATTTAAGCCATATTTACAATTAAATTCATCACTTTTCCACTTGCTTTTCCATCGACCCCTCCTCATAATTAATGAAATGCCGTTTCATTAGTTTACTATTAAATGAATAGTTTCATCCTAACAGAAGGATTCCTCCATTAAGAAATTCATTCAGTCGAATTTTAAGTGGTACATTCTGGCTCTGACCATGTTATCTTACGGAGTGATAGCCGGGGCCGAAAGAATGTGCATGCCCGTTCTCTTTAAGCAAATATCCACGGACCTGGATTTAAACGTCGTTTCTTTAGGTACTATTTGGGGGGTGGACCCACTGGCTGGTATTTTCGTCGGCCTGCCGGGAGGTTTGCTGGTCGATCGTTTCGGTATGAAACGCACTATGACAGTAATTTGCATCCTGGCCGGAATATTCTGTGCATTGAGAGGGTTGGCGGTTAACTTTGCAACTATGGCAACTGCAACTTTTTTATTTGGCATGATGGCAGCAGTGCTGCCTGGAATAGTACCTAAAACAACGGCGGTATGGTTCAAAAAAGAACAGCTGGGATTTACCAATGCCCTCATCTTCATTACCCAGTCTATTTTTTCAATGGTAGCTACCATGACCAGCGCCACGGTATTATCGCCTTTGCTGAGGGGATGGCGGAATGCCTTATTCTTGTTAGGCTTACCGGCGGTTATCATCGGTATATTATGGTATTTTACCGGTAAGGAACCAGAAAAAAGAGATAGTGAAATCAACGAGATTGTTCAAGTGCCGTTAAGTCAGGCATTATCCAGGGTAATCCACATCAGAGAAATATGGATTATAGGTTTTATTACGCTATTATTGTGGGGTGCCACTTCAGGCTTTCTTGGTTATCTTCCTCTTTATCTACGTAACATCGGATGGAAACCGATCGAGGCTGATAGTGTCATGACTGCAGTTAATGGAGCCTTTCTGGTTGGAAACATTCCGATGGTCCTTCTGGCAAGCAGATTTACCGGATATAAAATGATATTATTCATTGGTATATTAGTAACAATCATTAGTTTGGGACTATTGCCAATGGTAAATGACACTACTATTTGGCCTTTAATAGTTATTAGTAACTTTTTACGCAGTGGCGCTTCAGTAGCAACAAACGTCCTGATATTTGAGACGCGAGGTGTTGGCAGTACCTACGGGGGCACCGCTATGGGTTTGGTAAACTCCATCGGCATGGTCGGTGCTTTTGTAGCACCTCCAATCGGAAATAGCTTTGCGAATATTTCACCTTCAACACCTTTCCTCTTCTGGTCGGGCTTTGTTGCACTATCGTTACCGCTATTTATCTTCCTCTGGAAGCCAAAAAGAAACGAGGACAGCATAAAGATTCCGTTAAAGTAAAAATGAAATAAAAACTATGTCTAATTTTAACCTCTACCAGTAGTGATACCACTTGTTAAGTCACAATCAGAATAGCCTCTGGTGTCGGGGGTTGATATCCCGGGGAACTATGTAATCGGATGTGATTATAGGCTACCAAGAAAACAAAAACAGGAGGGTCGAACTCCCCCTGAAACACGAGATATCATAAAATGGTTTCCTGAGTTTGTTTGCGTGCCTATCTAATTTAGTTATCTCTTCCTTCTTCTACGAATTATACCTGGTTTCGTTTTGAGGAGCAGGTCATATAAATAAGCCAGGTCTTGATAGAGCAGTTTTGAAAAGAATATAATCAGATACAATCGCATAGCGCTCTGGAAGATCGACCACCAGCTCTTGAAGCTATCATGATAAGAATACTAACTTAAAAGATGGACCAAATAAACAGGGCAGGTCACAAGGAGGAAAGATGGTTACCGATAATATCACACGTGATCTGGCAAGTTTTATCGTTAATACCCATTATCAGGATATTCCTGATGAAGCAATCAATGAAGTAAAATTACTTTTAATGGATTCAATTGGCTGTGCCTTGGCGGCCATAACGACGGACAAAGGCAAGATGACTGTAGCCCTAGCAAAAAGACTGGGGGGACCATCCGAGTCGTCGATTATCGGGTTGAAGGATAAATTATCCTGCAGTAGCGCGGTACTGGCTAATGGAGAATTGATCGGCACAATCGATTATGATGCTACGATGTCCGGCGGACATTCCCCGCCGTATGTAATCCCGGCCCCATTAGCTGTGGCGGAGTTTTCGAACGCATCCGGTAAAGATACTCTACTTGCAATGGCTTTAGGTTTTGAAGTTTCCGCCAGGGTTGCCTCGGCCGTCCAACAATCTCACGGAGTTGGAGGGCTAACCGGTGACAGAGAGAAATCATTCAGCTGGGGTACGCGATGGGGTCAGGCCTATTCGAATTTCGGCGCAGCGGGGGCGGCGGGACGACTGCTAAATCTCGACCAACCTAAAATGGAAAACGCCCTGGGCCTTGCCGGACATCTTTGCCAGGTCTTGACTCATGAAAGATATACCATGAGTCAGACCAGGCCTATGACCAAATACGGAGCACCGGGATGGCAAAATACCGGGGCTATAGATGCCGTGCTGCTGGCTGATATGGGTTATCTCGGAGATACCACGGTCTTTGATCCCAATGAAGGATTCTGGAAGTTTGTTGGCTACGAAGAGTGGCATCCCGATATTATGATGGCCGACCTTGGTAAAAAATGGATTTTCCCGAGGGTGAACTACAAGTTTTATCCCTGCTGTGGAATGCTTCACGGTGCTCTTGATTGCTTTTATCAAATAATCGATCAGCACCATATCATGCCCGAGGAAATTGATAGTATTGTAGCTTATTGTCATCCTACTGTTGCTTACCCGTGTTTTATAAACCCGGAAGTTATCAACATTCCTGATGCACAGTTTAATCCCCGATACGTTTTAGCGGTTGCGGCATACCGGGTGAAAACAGGTGTGGAATGGCAAGACCCGGACATGATGAGAGACAGGAAAATATTAGAATTCGGGAAGAAGATTACGTGTATACCTCACCCTGAGTTTGGGAAAATAGGCCCGGAGGGATTACCGCTTTCTTTAAATAAAGTCGAGATTGTAGCCAGGGGACAAACCTTCACCGAAGAAAGTACCGGCCCCCGGGGGAGCCGGCTTGACGCAAAATTGAAGAAAAAACTACTGACAGAAAAATTCCGGCATAATGCAGAAAGGTCTCTAACACAGAATAAAATCGATAAAGCTATTGATGCATTTTTAAATTTGGAAAAACTTGATGATATTTCAGAAATGATGGAAAACGTTTCAATATTATAAAGGTCAATTGACATCGTTTACAAAGATAGTGGGTTAGTAAAATTGTGAGTTAGACCATGGCATTAATTTTAGAATCACAAGACTGGTTTTAGTGTTTTTTCTTAAATCCACGATTAAAAAGTACCTCTAAGTCTGGGGTCGATAGCGTCTCTCATCGACCTCTACCTGAAACACGATATATCGTTGAATGGCTTTCTGAACAGTTTAAAAAGGATCCAGTTTCAATCAAATGAATACTTTAAAATATTATATTGAAGGATGTTCACCGCTGGTTACTTCTTTAACCTTACCGAACAGCCATGTAATTAACCAATCGCTGAATTCTAGAGCTTGTTTAGCATCATCTTTGTTGGCATCTTCTTCTTTAACGTGAGCTCCTATATTTCCAAGGTATTTTATTCCGTCTGCGAGATCCTTCAATTTACCATCAAGAATTCCCCAATTAACTAACTCTTTAATCATATCGCAAACTCTTTTATTTGGAGTCGCACCCTTACTAATGAGAACCTGTTCAAGGAGTCTCCTTGCTAATACAACTGTAGCTATATTGAAGCCATGTAAATAACAACCCAATGCCTCTCGAAAATTAATGACAACTTCATTAGGTAGTTCAAATTTATCCCTCAGCCCTTCTTTCGTAAAATAGGTATCTTTTTCACCTTTAGGAATTGCATGAACATTTGACCAAAAGTAAGTTTGGCTACAATAAAAGAGAGAAAGTTTTACTCCCTTAAAAAAACAACTATCGGCTGTAACACAAGGCTTAACGAATATATCTTTACCCTGGTCATTTCTCACAGTAATTCCAACGAATTTAAAATTGTGATTATCTTCGTTCAATTCGTTTTCTTTCATTCGAGTCGAACTCCACCTGAAACAACACTATACTTCGTTTAAACATATCTCATAATAACTTACATTCTATACGAATTGACTATTGGCATTGTCAACAAAAGAATTTCCGTCCCTCCATACAATACTTATATTTAAGGGGAGAAGCCATTCGAGAGATGGTAAATTAGGTTTCTCTGGTAGAAGAATAGCCAAATGAGGTTTTTCACATTTGTCTTTTCCTTGGTACGCATAATCAAAAAGTTGCCCCACTGCCATTCTAATATTTTCCCGGTTGCCAAAAGCCTTAGCTTCAATTAGGTTTTTTCTATTCTTTTCCCAACAATCACATTGAAGGTTATTATACTTTAAAGAAATAAGATCCTTTCCTTGCCCTTTTAGCCATTCGTAATACTTATTTACCAAATCTGCTTCAATTTTCCGAGCTTGGGAGACTTGTCTCCCAGTTTTTACAGTATAAGTAAAAGTGCCGTTCTGAGGAATTCCCGTTTCTGTTGTTCTTATTTTTGGAGATTGATCAAATATTTCTAATTGTTCTTCCATCCAATTGCACACGTACCAATCAACATTGAATTGTTCATAATCTGGATGTAATTGTACTAAAGATATAGTAAATTGTAGGACTTTATCGAAAGGGATATCTTCTGGTAATTCAGATACTGTGATAAAAGGGTCTAGTTGCCGTGATTGAACCTCATTTTCAGAAAAAAT
>CAZXYV010000063.1:0-8473 GCA_964645025.1 uncultured Dehalococcoidaceae bacterium
TCCAGAGCTACCGCGACCTGCCTTTGCTCCTCTACCAGATTCAGACCAAGTTCCGCGACGAGCCGCGCCCGAGGGGCGGTCTCATCCGGGCGCGCGAATTTATGATGAAAGACCTTTACAGCTTCGATGTCGATGAGTCCGGGATGGATGCGAGCTACGAGAAAATGGTTGAGGCCTACCGCAACGTCTATCAGCGCTGCGGCGTGCCCACCATGCTGGTCGAGGCGGACAGCGGCGCTATCGGCGGGAAGGACTCCCGCGAGTTCATGGTGGTAGCGGAAAGCGGCGAAGACGAGATTATCTACTGCCCCGCCTGCAACTACGCCGCCAACACCGAGAAAGCGGTCAGCGTCAAAGCCCGTATCGATAACGGTAAGCCGTTACCTATACAGGAAGTTGCCACGCCAGGCATGGCCACTATCGAGGAGGTAGCCGGTTTCCTCAAAGTGCCTCACAGCCATACCCTTAAGGCGGTCTTTTATATCGCTGATGGCCAGTTTGTGTTCGTGGTCATCCGGGGCGACCTGGCCGTCAACGAGGTCAAGCTGAGGAACCAACTGCACTGTACCGACCTGCGCCTGGCGACCGAAGCCGAGGTGAAAGGGGCGGGAATCGTTGCCGGGGCCGCCTCGCCGGTCGGGTTGAAGGGCTTTAAAGTCATCGCCGATGATTCAGTCACGGTAGCCACGAACCTCGTCGCCGGCGGCAATAAGCCGGATACGCACATCAAAAATGTAAACTACCCGCGAGATTTCCAGGCCGATATCGTGGCGGATTTCGCTACCGCCCGCGCCGGTGATATATGCCTGAAATGTGGCGGGAAGCTCGACTCCAAGCACGGCATTGAGGTAGGGCACATTTTCAAGCTGTTGACCCGCTACAGCGAAAAGTTCAATGCGCTCTATACTGACGAAAAGGGCGGGTCTCACCCCATTATCATGGGCTGCTACGGCATGGGCATCAGCCGGCTGCTGGCGGCGGCCATCGAGCAGAACCACGACGACAAGGGCATTATCTGGCCGGTGCCGATAGCCCCCTACCATGTCTATCTCTGCCCGCTGTATCGGGCTGGCTCTAACGTGGCGGAGACCGCCGAAAAGCTTTATACCGACCTTCAGGCAGCGGGGCTGGAGGTGCTCTACGACGACCGCGAGGAGTCGCCCGGCGTCAAGTTCAATGACGCCGATTTGCTGGGGATACCGTTCCGCGTGACCGTCAGCCCGCGCACTATAGAGAAAAACAGCGTCGAGTTTAAAAAGCGCTCCGAGAAGCCGGCGGAAATAGTGCCGCTGGGGGAGATAACAGCGAAATTAAAGGGGCTGATTACAGTTTAACCTGTTCTTATCAACCTCACCCCCTTTTTCCCTTCAGGGAGAACCCTTCACTTCGTGGTGACCTCAGTGGAACCAGGGTGAACCCCCTCTCCAAATGGGGTGCCGTGAAAAACCTTTGATATTCTATTTGGAGAGGGGGAAGTAAATATAAAGAGGGGGGCGAGGCCCCCCTCTTAACTTTTCTCCCCCTTCCCTTCTTAAGAGGGAAGGGGGTAAGGGGGAAGTCAATTGAGTTCAGAGGGAGAAGGAATAACGGCAACTTAATCTAGGTATAAACAGAGATTGCCGGGTTACCAGTCGTATTGTTATAATGACTTCAATGTCCTCAATAATAGAAGTTAAAAACCTCCGCAAGACCTATGGTAAGACCGTTGCTGTGGACGATATCTCTTTCGAGGTGGCCGAGGGGGAAATCTTCGGCCTGCTCGGCCCGAACGGCGCCGGCAAGACCACTGCGGTAGAGTGCCTGCAAGGGTTAAGAAACTACGATTCAGGCCATTTACGCGTGCTCGGGCTAGACCCGCGCCACGAAGCCCAGGCACTGCGACGGCGCATCGGCTCCCAGCTTCAAGAATCGGCTTTACCGGACAGGATAAAGGTCTGGGAAGCGCTCGACCTGTTTGCCTCGGTCACGCCGGACGCCCTGGACTGGCGTACCCTCCTGGAGCAGTGGGGCATCGCCGAGAAACGCAAGGCCAGCTTCGGTAGCCTGTCCGGCGGGCAAAGGCAGCGCCTGTTTATCGCTTTAGCACTGGTCAATAACCCCGGTGTGGTCTTCCTTGACGAGATGACCACCGGCCTCGACCCCGCCGCCCGGCGCGTGGCCTGGGAGCTTATCCGGGCGATACGGGAAAGGGGCACCACCGTGGTACTCGTCACCCATTTCATGGACGAGGCGGAAAATCTCTGCGACCGCCTCGCCATTGTCAACCGTGGTAAAATCATCGCTACGGATACTCCCCAGGGCCTGATAACCCGGCACACCAGCGAGGTGCGGGTAATCTTTTCCTCGGAGAAGACCGACCTGCCGTGGCTGGAGAAAATACCCGGCGCGAAGAGGGTAACCGCAAGAGGCCAGCGGGTTGAGGTAGAGGGCGGAGGCCCTTTACTGGCCCTGGTGGCGGCGGCGCTGGTGGAACATGGCATCATCCCCACCGACCTTCGGGTGGAGAAGCCGACTCTTGAAGATGTTTTTCTGAAATTGACAGGCCATGCCGCCGGAGATTGATTTAAGCAAAATGCGTACGCTGTTCAAGTTGACCTGGGTGGAAATAAAGCTTTTTATCCGTGAGCCTATCACGGTGGTCTTTACGCTGGCTTTGCCCATCATCTTCCTTTTTGTTATGGGCGGCGTTTTCGGGAACACGCCCAACGTTAAAGTATACCGGGGTGTCGGCGCGATCGACTACTATATGCCGGCTTATTTCGCCCTGGTGATAATGGCTATAGGCACGGTGGCGCTGCCGGTGCATCTCACGGCCTACCGCGAGCAAGGCATCCTGCGCCGTTTGCGGGCTTCATCCTTCTCGGTGTGGTCGGTACTGGGCTCACAGTTCATGGTCAGCTTCGTTATCGCTATTATCGGTAGTCTTCTGGTGTTGGCCTTCGGTCTGATGGTTTATCACCCGCATCTGCCGGTGTCCCCATTGCTTCTATTGGCAGCCTTCGTTCTCGGCACGATATGTTTTGCTTCCCTGGGATTTTTCCTGGGGGCCGTGCTCCCATCAACCCGCTCCGCCCAGGGGGTGGGGCTATTGCTCTTCTTTATAATGATGATACTGGGTGGAGCCGGACCGCCGCCTGAAGTATTAACCGGAGCGATGAAAATTGTAGGAGAAATTACGCCGATGCGCCATGTCATCCTGATGTTGCAGGACCCATGGCTGGGCTTCGGCTGGCGGGTAAACGCTTCGCTGATAGTGGGCGGGATAACGGTGGTGGCGGCGCTGCTTTCGGCGCGGTTTTTCCGGTGGGAATAAAAAGGAAGAGGGGCTTTCGCCCCTCTTTAAACTTCCTTGATTAATGGTCTAATCCGGCTTAATGGCGTACACTTTAATGCTTTTTACCGTGCCGGCCAGCTCGCGGACTTTCCCCGGCGTTAAATTCAGGCACTTTACAATCTCCAGCGCGGTCTCGTCGCTGACTACACTTTCGATAGGGAAAGTTGTTTCTCCAACCACCTTGATATCCTTAAATCCGGCCGTTTTAATATCCGCCAGGTAATCGGATTCTAACTCAGCCCCGGCAATACAACCCACGTAAGCCTCGATGGAGCTCTTAATATTTTCTGGAAGTGCGCTGGTCAGGACGATATCCGAGACCATGATGCGGCCGCCCGGCTTGAGCACCCGGAAAGCCTCTTTAAAAACTCTCTTTTTATCCGGCGCCAGGTTAATCACGCAGTTGGAGATTATCGCGTTGACAGAGCTATCGGCGGCGGGCAAATTTTCTATCTCGCCGAGCCGGAACTCCACGTTAGTATAGTCGCTTTTTCGGGCGTTGGCCCTGGCCTTGTCAATCATCTCCGGCGTCATGTCCACGCCGATGACCCGGCCGCTTTCACCGACCTGCCTGGCCGCCAGAAAGCAGTCGAAACCGGCGCCGGAGCCGAGGTCGAGGACGGTTTCCCCTTCTTTAAGAGAAGCCAGGGCGACCGGATTGCCGCAGCCCAGTCCCAGGTTGGCCCCTTCGGGGACGGCGGCCATTTCTTCATCGGAATAGCCGATGCTCTGGCTGATGTCCCGGGCGGAAGCGGGGCTATTGCAGCCGCAGGCCTTGGGGCCGCAGCAGGATTCCCCCTGCCGGGCGACCTGGGCGTACTTTTCCCGGACGGTGTTTTTTACTTCGGTTTCTTTCATAGTGCTCCTTCTTTATTTCTGAAATATCTCGGACATCAACGGCCCGAGCATGCCTTTGACCATATCGGTCAGGGATTCGGCTTTAATCAGGGAGAGACAGCACACCTGCCCCCCTTTTTCCCAGCTTATCACCGCCAGTTTATCGCCGGCATGGATATTGGCTTTATCTCTGGCTTCCTTGGGCAGGACCATCTGGCCGCGCTCATCCACGCTGACCAGCGCCTCAACCTTGCAGCAGCCCTGTAAGGCGGCGGGCGAGCAACAGTTTTCTTTCACCTTTCCTTTAACCATTTTCACCTCCTGAAGATAAAGAATAATCAGAAAAATCAGAATATACTGATATTATAATATAGGCTAACAAGTTTGTCAAGAGGTTTTACAGGAAATATTAAAGGTCATTCTCGGGCTTGACCCGAGAATCCAGCCATTGCTCCACCACGAGATTCTTCGCTTCGCTCAGAATGACAATGCGAAAGTACCGGACGGCAGACCGCGTTAAGCCCGTAGCGTTGCGCCCAGCTCTTTAGATAGCCTGACCAGGAGTTGCTCCTGCACCTTATTGACCTCTTCATCGGTCAGGGTGTGGGTGGGCGACTGGTAAACGAGGCGGTAGGCGAGGGATTTCTTCCCCTCGGCCACCTGCTTGCCGGAATAGACGTCAAAAAGATTAACGTCGCTAATCAGGGAAAAACCTTTGATTATATCTATAATCTGCCGGTGGCTGATAGCGGCGTCGACCACCAGCGCGATGTCCCTGATGATACCCGGGAAACGGGGGACGGGCTGGTACATTTTTAAACCGGTAACGCAGGGCAGCAATGCTGTCACGTTAACTTCGAACAGGCCGACCGTCCCGGCCACCTCGAAAGCGGCCGCTACTTTCGGATGCAGCTCGCCGATGACGCCCAGATTTACTTTTTGTCCGTCAGCATCAATGACAATCGCGGCCTGTCGGGCGGGATGCAGGCCGGCGTCAGCGCTCTTTTCAAAGCCGACGGCGATGCCCAGGCGGTCAAACAGGCCTTCGACCAGTCCCTTGACATCGTAAAAATCGAACTCATTGCCATCGCCCAGCCAGGACTTCTCCACCCTGGGGCCGCTTAAAATGCCGCAGAGAATTTCCGGCTCTTTAGGCAGGTCATTTTCCCGGGGCAGGTATATTTTGCCCAGCTCGAACAGCCTGATGCCGCCGTCCTCGTGCCGCCGGTTAGCGGCGAGCGTGGCCAGCAGGTTGGCGCGGAGAGAGGGACGCAGGTATTCCTGGTCGGCGGTCATCGGGTTGGCGACGCGTACGGGCAACGGCTCCGGCGGACGCTTGTCCGGCGTCAGGTTGGTCAGCATCTCCAGGCCGGTAAGCGTATAGGTCATTATCTCCTGGAAACCGTAGCCGGCCAGGCTTTGCCTTACCTGCTTGCGCAGGCCGAGGATGGGTTCCGGGTCCTGCCGGGGTATCGCTTCGGCCAGCAGCGTGGTGGGGATTTTATCGTAGCCGATGACACGCGCCACTTCCTCGATGAGGTCCACGTCCTGTTTAATATCGCTGCGCCAGTAAGGAGCGGTGACGCTGACCTGTTTACCGTCCGCGCGGCACGCGAAGCCCAGCGATTCCAGCGCATTCACTATCTGTTCCAGGCCGGGTGCGATGCCCAGGATACGCTTGACTTCATCGGGTGTTAGCATGATGGACTGGGTCGTTTTTTTACCCGGGTAGATATCTAATATACCTTGAGCCACTTTACCACCACCGAGCTCGGCGATGAGCTGCGTGGCGTGCCGCAGGGCGGGCAGGGTCAGGCCGGCGCTGATGCCGCGCTCAAACCGCATCGAAGCTTCGCTCATCAGGCCGAGATGGCGACTGGTGTAGTGGATGCTGGTCGCTTTGAAACTGGCCGCTTCCAGCAGGATAGACGTGGTGCTTTCGCTGACCTCGCTGTTGAGGCCGCCCATGACGCCGGCCACGGCTACACTCCGCCCGCCATCGGCGATAACGAGCATGTCGCGGGTGAGTTTGCGTTCGGTGCCGTCAAGGGTAAAGAAGTTTTCGCCCTCTTTAGCCCGGCGCACGTTGATTATTTTATTCTTAAGTCTATCGTAGTCGAAGGAGTGCAGCGGCTGGCCGTACTCCAGCATGACGTAGTTGGTGATATCGACGATGTTATTGATGGGGCGCTGACCGCCGGCGATGAGCCGCTCCTGCAGCCAGGTCGGCGACTCGCCAATTTTCACGCCGGTGATGAGGCTGGCGCAGTACCGGGGGCACAGGTCAGGGTCGGCGATTTCTATCGCTATTTGTTTATCGATGGGGTGGCCCGTCTCTGCATAGCTTATTTCCGGGACGTGGATTTTTTGGGCGGTCAGTGCGGCGGTTTCACGGGCAATGCCGATGACCGAAAGGCAATCGGGGCGGTTGGGGGTGAGGTCAATATCGAGGACGGTATCGCCGAGGTGCTCGGCCAGCGGCCGGCCGATAACAGCATTCGCCGCCAGGACCAGGATGCCCTCGTGACTTTCCGAGATGCCGAGCTCCTTTTCCGAGCAAATCATGCCCCGGGAAACGACGCCGCGAATCTTGGCCGGTTTCAGTTCCTCCGCCTGCCCGTTATGGGGATTTATCAGGCGGGCGCCGACGCGGGCGAAGGCGATTTTATCGCCGAGATTCAGGTTAGGGGCGCCGCAGACCACCGTCTCCGGCTCCGCGCCGGTATCAACCGTAGCCAGGCGGAGTCGGTCGGCATCGGGGTGGGGATTTATCGCCGTTATCTGCCCGATAATGATGTTGTCCCAGCTGCCGCCGGTGGTGATGATTTCCGCCACCTCAAAGCCGGCCAGCGTGAGCTTTTGGGCAAGCTCGACCGGGGGCAGGGTAACATCGACATAGTCTTTGAGCCAGCTAAGCGGTACTTTCATATTATTTATTACCTATCGTCATTGCGAGGAGTCCCCTTTTTCTCTTTGCCTAAGTTCATCGCTCCCCCTTTCGTAAAGGGGGACACAGGGGGATTTTATACTCCTCCTTAAAACTGCCTTAAAAATCTCAAGTCGTTATTGTAAAAAAGCCTCATATCATCGATGCCGTAGCGTAGCATGGGTAACCGTTCCAGGCCCATGCCGAAAGCGAAGCTGCTATAGACCTTCGGGTCGATGCCGCCGCGCCGCAGCACATCGGGATGGGTCATACCCGCCCCGAGTATCTCCAGCCAGCCGGAGTTTTTACAGATTCTACAGCCCTTCCCCTGGCAGCCGCTACATTCGATGGCCATCTCCACGCCGGGCTCGACGAACGGGAAGTAATCGACGCGAAAGCGCACCTTCCTGTCGGCGCCGAAGTAACGGCGGGCGAACTCGTATAGCGTCCCCTTTAAATCGGCCATAGTGATACCCCGGTCGACGGCGATACCATCGATATGGTGGAAGATATTGAGATGCGTGGCATCAGTCGCCTCGTAACGGTAGCATCTGCCGACCTCGACGGCTCGAATTGGTGGCTTAAAGCTCTCCAGGGTGCGGGCGGTGATGGCGGTGGTGTGGGTGCGCAGCAGTTGTTTTCCTTTTGGCCCTGGTGGGGCATTAATCCAGAAGGATGACATATTGTCACGCGCGGGGTGCTCGGCGGGCATATTCAGGGCTTCGAAGTTGTAATAGTCCCATTCCACGTCCGGCCCTCCCAGGACCTGGAAACCCATGGAAACGAAAATATCGGACACCTCGTTAATCGTTTGGATAATCGGGTGCAGACGCCCGACCGGGTAAGGGCGCCCCGGCAGGCTGATATCAAAGGACTCGCCTTTAGCCGCTTTCGCAAGCTCGGTCTCGCGGAGGGCTTGCGCTTTCTGTGCGGCGCTATCTTCCAGGAAGGTCTTGAGCTGGTTGGCGGCGGCGCCTAACGCTTTCTTCTCGTCGATTGAGAGCGTCCCCAGGCTGCGCAGGATTTGTGTCAGGGGGCTTTTCTTGCCCAGGTACCGGATGCGCCAGGCCTCCATGTCTTTGACGTTAGCGATGCCGTCAAGCTGTTGCAGGGCTTCCTTTTTAATTGCCTCTATTTTTTCTATCATCATGGCGCCTATTAAAAAGAGCCCCTTCCGCTGGAAAGGGGAAGGGGAATAAATGTGACTGGTCTATTATCGGGATGTCCTTTATTCCTGGCCTTTCCCTCCCACGAGAGTGACCAGGCTGCTAAAGCTTTCCGGCTCCCTGACGGCCATATCGGCCAGCATTTTGCGGTTAATCTCGATGCCGGACTTTTTCAGCCCGTCCATGAACTGGCCGTAGGTGATGCCCCGG
>CAZXYV010000064.1:0-1974 GCA_964645025.1 uncultured Dehalococcoidaceae bacterium
AATGTCTCGATATCATTGACTTCTTCAATTGATAATTCACCCATATCTTTTTCCTTATACCAGACATCGTCACAATGCCGTGATAACACGGAATTAATGCCTTCTTCCGTTTTATCATCCGGCATAGTGCATTTACCTCCATAATATCCAGCAATACTAAGAGTATCAGTTTGAATACGTTTTTCAAATATCTTCATTTTATCAATACAATATGTTGGCTATTGTCGTTTCTCGGGTTCATTTACCGCCAATTATCGAGATACATTATCACTCTGTTATTTACTCCTCCGGGTATATTTAAAGCGCCAACTAATAATGGTTATTGATGATGGTTGCTCCGCTTTTTTATGGCAAACCTTTTTTTCAGGTGGTGCCAGACAAAATTATAAAGAGAACTAATAAAAGGAAGCGGGTCGTCCCAGGCGGCTGTCGCGTAGACTTTCTTACCTAGGTGAGATTTAATTACCTCTTTGACACCGAGTTTCCCCTCACGAATCTGCTTGATACAGGATAGCAGATCAGTAATTTCATTTATCCATAGTATCCCGCTCTGGGGAGAGACTGGATTCCCGTGATATTGCCCTAAAATATCGAGATAGGCTGTGTATTCGATGTTTACACCACATTTAGCTGGCAGGGCAATTGGCACACTGGTTCGTGCGTTTATCTCCAGGAATTTATATTGACCATCCCTTGGGTCTTTCTTAAACTCAGGCTCCGCTATGCCGTGGTATTTTAATACTTTAAGGATTTGAGTGGCTATCTCAATGGGGGCCGCCCTCCAGGCACTTCTGCATAACGAGGAACTCATACCGAAATCAGGCGGGGATTGCCTCAGTTTGTCCCAACCGCAGATGGCAAGAGGCTCTGCCCTCCTGTCGAAATATGTTAAAAGTGAATAATGCTCATTTCCCGGTATTATTTCCTGCATGATAACATCCAGTTTTTTATTCTCCAGTCTCTTAATGGCATAATTCAGGTCCTGGGTTGATTTTATTACAAAGCATTTGGTAGCAAATTCTACATCAAAAAGATGCGAATAAACCGGTTTGATAATGTACGGATACTCGATTTCACGACCGATAGATTCCAGTTCCGCTACGTCCGCAGGGAAATATGTTCTTGGGTGCGGGACTGATATCTGGTCAAGAAACTGATAAAAATATTTTTTATTCACGAGTGTCTCAACTACTTTAAAGCTTGGTATAGGAAGAAGATAATATTGTTCAAGCTCCTCCTGATATCTCGAAAGCGCCAGGACCGCGGCATCGTTCGTAGGGATGATGATATATTTCTCATCCGTTTGTTTACCTTGATTTATCAGAAAATCAATGAATTGAATCTCTGATTCACTTGGGTCAGGACAAGCCAGCTTTTTGCTGATGTACCTGGAAGACCGAGCGATTGACGGACGCTCATAGTCGAGCAGTATTACCGGAACGCCGTGCCTTCCCAGATTTCTGGCAACACCTAAATTATTGACATTGTTGTTTCCGCCGATTAATACAGGCACCGAATGGCTACCATGAATTCCGATGATTCTTTCACCCACTTCGATGTCCATTGTTCTTACATCCGCTTCGGTGTCCATTGTTCTTACACCCACTTCGGTGTGCATTGTTCTTACTCCACTTGTATGGCCCTTATTAACCAATTACGTTGCGTACTCAATCGCCCTATCATCTTCCCATTAAATTATTTTCATTATTATTAATTTTTAATAGCGATATGTTAGAAATTGGTTTGTTATTTGTAGGAATTTGATAATAACTTCATAGGTACTATTTAAAGTAAGCACCTAGTGGATTAAGCATCACTCCATCTCCATCCAGAAACAACTCTAGCCATATTGCGCATCAGAGCCGCGCCGAATACCAGTATCATCCAGATTGCAGTCCTCAGCCAGGCTCCTTTATTACCGCTGCCACGATATTCAGAGAGAACCGCTAGCGTCTGGCGGACATGCCTCATCAT
>CAZXYV010000064.1:2074-7109 GCA_964645025.1 uncultured Dehalococcoidaceae bacterium
CGCTGCCACGATATTCAGAGAGAACCGCTAGCGTCTGGCGGACATGCCTCATCATCAGGCTCCGGATTACGGTGTATGTTTCAGTCCTTAACTTGGTCAGCCTGGTGGTTGAGATAAAAACCTCCTTGCTTACCAGGAAATCAATCATCCATCGACGCCATGCCTTTGGTCTTAGTTTCCTGATTGTAGACGCAGGTACAGGTGCCCTAAGCAGTTCTTGAGACCGTCTTAGTGAGTAGTAGACACCAGTCCCGACCCCCCAAGAATAGGCTGACTCTATGATGTAGTCCCAGTCTAGAACACCGTCATACTTTTTCAGCAGCTCAGTGATATCGCATAAAGACCTTAATTGTTGTTCATTATGCTTGGTAAAATGGTTGGACAAAAACAGGAAATTATCCTCTGGCGAGAGTATCATGGTTGACCCCTCTTGTATCTGTAGGCGCTGAGCTCGATGCCATATTATCTGCCCAGGCACAGAGACCAGCTTCTCGTCATCCAAATTCCAGTGAAGCTCGATAAAAATTGGAAATTGCATCTGTTTGCTATACACTTCGTGGAAGGGGTGACCTTGTACCTGCTGTGTGACTAATTGCTCATAACCCATCTCCACAAGAAGAGAACTGGCTAGAGAGAGTCCCTCGGGTTTCACCAGAATATCAATGTCGGCCATGGTGCGAAGGGCCGGGTTTCCATACAGTTGATCAGCCAGGACAGTGCCCTTTAGAGATATGACTCCTATTCCATGTTGGCTGAAGATGGACAAGACTTTTACCAGTTCGTGGGAAAGGATCACGTTTCTGCAAAGCGTCGCGGTATAAATCTGACGCATCCGTTCTACGTAAAGTTGTGGCACCTGGCTGGCGAGGCCATTGGCAGTAAGATTATAGGCAATCAGCGAGGCGATGTTATGAAATTCGGCTAGGTCAAGCAAGTATCTCCAATCTACGTTCCCCCTTAGGAGCTGGGAGATTCGCTTCTTCCTGCTGGGTGAAATACTGACGGTGGTGAGAAGTAGCACAATTTCCCTGGCTGCCCGCCGCCCGGACGGAGATGACCCGCCCTGTTCTGTGGGCCGGGTCTGAGTTTGGCTATTTAAAATATTGGGCTGTGTCATTATATTTCCCCGACAAATTCACTCATGTCGTTCTGCTCAGCATATCCCTAGGTATATCAACTCCTCTAATACTGTGTCAGGCTCCCCTCCATCTTGGCCCGCTTCAGGGCCTTTCGGAAAACCAAGAACGCTAGAGGCGTGAGGACGGCGGTAAAGCCAAGAAGGACCAATATGTCAAAGCGGAGCTCATATATTGAATATCCTTTGAGCATGGCTAGCCTCATCGCGTCAAGGGCATAGGTCAGCGGCAGTATGCGGGACAGGGGCTCCAGCCAATCAGGCAGCACCGATATGGGGTAATATACCCCCGCCAGCAGGCTGGATACGCTGCCAAATAGCCAGGTTACCGGGTCCCCCTTTTTAAATAATAGAACAAAGGCTGCCGACAGGATGCCGATGCTGCTGAAACTCGTTATGGATAAAATCAGCGCTATCACTGCAGCCGCAAGGTTGGCATGGCTCAGGTTGACGCCGAATAGCAGGACCCCCACGAGGAGATAGACCACTACATTCAGTGTGGTGAGCAGATATGACCATAAGGATGACGAGAAAAGGATAGTACTCAAGCGGGTCGGGCTGAGCAGCATAACCTCTAAGGTACCCATCATCTGGCCTTCACGGATACTTGCGGCAAAATTGGACATGGACAATCCCATATATCCCGTGAAAGCAAGGCCGATGAGGACAAAGGAGAAATAGTCGCCTCCATAGGCCGCCAGTTGTGGGGCCACCGCACCACCGAAAAGCTGGGAGAGGAAGTAGAAAGTAGCCACGCTGAAGAAGATACTCCCTATTTGCAGTAAAAAGGATAGGCGGTAGCTGATAGCCTGGGACAGGTCACGCTTCAAGAATGCCGTAGCCACAGCCATCTAATTCTTCTCCCCGGTGCTACCACCTTGCAGGGCATGAACAAAAATCTCATCGAGCGGCAACTCCTTTATCCGGCAGTCACACACCTCAACGTTATTTTGAACCATGGTCTGCAATATTCGCGGCAGCACCTCTGAGCGACTGGATATCCTGAGTTCGAGGTTGCAGACGCCATCATACTGGTTGGTTATCTGGCAATCCTGCACGCCATCGATAAGCCGCAGGCGTGACAGGATAGCCTCGGAGAAATGTCTCACCTGCAGCTCGCATCCTTCATGCTGCTGGAAAAGTGCGCGCAACTCTTCAATTGAACCCGAGGCAACAATACGCCCATGGTTAACAATTGCCAGTTGGTCACAGAGCTGCTCGGCCTCGCTCAGGTTATGGGTAGCTAATACGACCGTCATCCCCCTGCCCACCACCTTTTCTTTGAGGAAGCGGCGGACTGCCTGGGCACTGACCGGATCCAGGCTTCTGGTAGGCTCATCCACGAAGAGAACCCGCGGCTCACTGAGCAGGCCCCGGGCAATGGCTAGCTTCTGCCGCATCCCGGTGGAGTAGTTTTGAAATCGGATATCCGCCTTATCGGCCATCTCCACGAGATTCAACAGCTCGTTGATGCGCTCCCTGGCCTGATGTCGAGGAAGGTGATACAGAGAAGCATAGAACTGAAGGTTCTCACGACCGGTGAGACGCCAGTAGAAGCTCCTTTCCTCAGCACTGACCAGCCCCACTATTTTTTTTACTGTCTCCTCTTCTTTCAAAATATCATGCCCGAAGACCTGGGCCGTACCTGAATTCGGGAGTACCAGGCAGCAGAGCATCTTTATCAGGGTAGTCTTACCAGCACCGTTAGGCCCCAGTAAACCAAAGAGATTCCCCTCCTCAATATTCAGGTTTACATTTTCCACCGCCGTAACCCATTTTCTCTTCCTGAAGGGTAACAGGTCTCGGTATCCGGAGGTGCGTGAAAACCGTTTAGTCAGGTTGGTCACACTGATGGCAGCATTCATGTTATTCGCTCCCCTCCGAGGAACCACCAAAGCCTGCTCAGTTTTCGTATCAACCTTGTCTGAGCCGGGTAATGGCCGTGGGCGAACCAGGCGATAAGAAAACTGAACGTCCTCCCCAGCCATTTTGTTAATTTTATTCGTTTCCCGCGACCTTCTATCTCGATTACCCTCCCTAAAATTTGCTCAACAGCAACAGGAGCGTCATAACGAGGGAAATTATCGCCCTTGGTGATAATGGTGGCCGAGTCTTTTTTCCTTATCAGCCGGTGCACGACATAGCTTTCCCCGCGCCGGTAGAAGACAATATCACCGATATTGAGCTCGGCGGCACCTTTAGGCTCGATGAGGAGCTTATAACCAGTCTCGAGAAGGGGGTACATGCTGGGCCCAATCGTTCTTGCGTGGATACAGACGCCCTGCGCCATAAATTCAGGGACCAAGACATCAGCTATTTTCCACTCAACGACTTTCAACATGTTTTATTACTTCGTCAATTACTCCCTGGTCCGGAGTGAATTGCAGTTCGTAGCAGGGGACTTCTTGGGTTATCTCGGTGATAAAGCCGAGGGTATACTCCATACCCTCTTTAAAGTAGAAGGTTGGAAAGCAGCGGACCATGAGCCGGGTTGCGGCCTCTTTAGCACTCAACCGCAGAAACTTGTTTTCCCGAGCCTGTTTGAGGAAATAGATTACTCGTAATTGTGCCTTCTCGGGAAGGGAAGCAAGGGCATCACCGTGCCATGGCGTCCCGTAAATCCAGAAACTACCCGCTTGTTTACGTAGAATTAAGCGGTCATCACTCAGTACCTTGACATTCCGGCTCTTCCACAGGTTGGCAATGGTGCTCTTGCCGGCACCGGAGACACCGCTAAAAAGGACGCCCTTACCCGCCAAGTCAACACCACAGCCATGAAGATTAACGCCACGGCCGCGGGCCAGGAGATTGACGATAAGAAGCTCGTCCGTTGGATAACTGGTAGGGTCGACGAAGGATAGCCCATCGTCACTTACCTTTGGTAAGTTATCCGGTTTTAAATAAGGGTTGGGGGCTGGTCTTCTATAAAGTTCTCCACAGGTAAAATCAGCATCAACCACAATTACTTGGTAGGGCAAGGGGCCAGCAGCAGGGGAAGTACAGGTGATTTGATACTTTCCCGAGCTACGGTAGAGAGTCCAGAGCCCGCCGGCCTCGGTGCAATCAAAGAGCTTTTCCTCATATCGCAAAGCGGGCAAATCGCCGAAGTGTACCCTGATACTTAGGTCGGGCTTACCTTCTTTCACCAGAAAGCGACGGTGCGTATCAGGAACACGCAGCATCGTGCTCTCGTCGGCGGTGAACTCAATGATAATCTCGGCGATACCGAGCTTACACTGCTTTACCGGACTAGCGCTAAACAATAGATTACCTCCTTCTCGCGGGTTGGGTCACCAGAGAAAGTACAGGGGAAACCGGGTCAGGTAGCGGCCAGGTACTATCCTTATACCCTGCTCCCCCGTACTTACTCTAGCTGGTGGTACAGCTATGCTGTCTGGGCAGGTAGTAACTCCTTGAAAGCTAACCATCGTGGTTGACGGTGGGGTTAGCTTCCTTGTAGCTGGCAAGTCCCACTTAAACCACCTACCTCACAGTAGCCTGCGCCGCTTATCGCATTACCGGTCAGCGAAGTTTTGCAGGAACTGAGCACGGCCTCGTTTGGTACCAGATTTACTTGCGTCACAATCGGCTTCATATAAGTCTTGTGCATCCTAACCACCTCCTTCCAACACTATTCTATTCGCCAGGAGGCATGACCACCTGGCCGTCGCCTGCTGCCCCAGAGGAGCAGCAAACGTGGTCACGTTAGTTTCACTTTGGATACTTCCAAATAGCCTGTCTTAAAGGCCTCTGTCCGGAGGTGAGCGATTTGACACAGGAACTCCACTTTCGCTTCCTGATCGCCATACTCCAGTTCTGCCCAGGAAGGGCACTGGCCGCACATATTTATCATCGGGCATGATTGGCACTCGGAATAGCGGGTACGCTTCTGTGCCAGTA
>CAZXYV010000064.1:7209-8434 GCA_964645025.1 uncultured Dehalococcoidaceae bacterium
AAGGTTACCCCCAGTTTATCGGCATATCGCATAAAGTCATATAATTCATGCTGGTTAATAGTTAGTACCACGATCTTAAGCTTAACCGGTAGATGATGCGCCAATGCCAGCTCAATGCCGTTGATACAACGGTTAAAAGAGCCGGGTATGCCGGTAACCTTTTCGTAGGTTTCAGCGGTCATCCCGTAAAGGGAGATATCGAGCACGAAAGGCGGCTGCTCCGCCAGGAATTCAACAATGGGTGGCGTAAGCAAGGTACCATTGCTGAACAGCGTGATGAGAAATCCTTTTTTCTTGGCATAGCTGTAAATATCAAAAAAATCGGGGCGCACCAGTGGCTCGCCACCGGTAATGCAAAGCCACAAGCAGCCTTCAGCAGCGAGTTGATCGAAGATATTACAAATCTCCTGATAGGTAAGATCGTTACCGAAAGAGGTGTTTCTGATATAACAATGGATACACCTCAGGTTACAGCGGGCAGTGACATCAATCATCCCCACGATAGGAATTCTGTTTTCAGCGCCTTGGTCGTGGAGCTTTTTGCTGAATTCTGTATATTTAATCTCAGGAATGTGGTCGCAGCCCATTTTCACCTTCCCCGGCTATTAGATGGAACCATGGTTACAGCGTCAATCTGCTGAAGTTCTTTGAGGAATTCTTTGATATCATCTTCCACTTGCTCCGGTGTTACCTCGTATTCGGCAACAAGGGCATCTCTTATTTGCTCAATAGTCGTTCCACCACTATCGAGGAGCTCCCAGATGCGGCTGCCAACATTATTGAGAGTGTACATGCACTGTAAGTTATCGATATTTTGCCTTATCGGGACCAAGATAAATTCATCGGCAATCTTTCGGCCAATCATCATGCTGTCTCTTTCGTAATAATTTGTCATGTTTTCCCCCCTACCTAATAATAACGAACTGCTATATGATTAAATTAATGCTAGCTTTTTCTTGTTAGATGCTGGTTTAAAATCTGTTTGAATTTGGTAATAAATTTCACAATAAATGCAGTAATTTTTCCGGTTGCTTGTTCCAGGAGTGTGTCCGAGTAATATATAATCAAGACTAGAAAGACCTGAAAATCGGGGCAGTTAGTTTTTAACCTATTGTGTCCGGTCTCAGGGAGTTTGCTCTAAAAGTCACGCTACTAAACTGCTATTGACAGATTATCTGGCAGCAAATATCATGAAGATATAACTCGCTTGCATCTGTCTCTGTTT
>CAZXYV010000065.1:0-4384 GCA_964645025.1 uncultured Dehalococcoidaceae bacterium
TCTTATTGGCTGCGCTGTACCCTATCGCCCCGAACTGGCAGGCACGCATGCACTGCCGGCAGCCGTTGCATAGCTCCGGGTTCACCTCCGCCACGTACTCCGCTTTAAACATGGTCTTGTTGCCGTCTACTACCGTCTGCTGCAACGCTCCGCAATCCGCCCGGTCGCAGTTACAGATCCCCGCAATAAACGGCGTCAGCTTCGTCCAGACGGTGTGACACAGGCCTTCTTTTTCGTACAGGCGGAAGTTCTCCAGCGCCTGTTCTTTAGTCACCGTCTCTAGCTGGCGTGTATCGGGCCCGTCTGTAAATCCTGAACCTGGTTTGTTGATAATCTTTTGCGCTTCTTCTCCCTGCGGAACGATGCTCACGCCATAGCAGAAGCGCTGCTCTTTGGTTTCCCGCTTCTTCCGGCAGATGCAGGCCAGCCGCACCACGCGGTTCACCATGCCGAAGATCTGCTCGACGTCTTCAATCGGCAGCACCTGTCCGTAATGCATTCTTTTAAGCCGCTCCGTCACATACGGCGTCATTACCGCCCTCACCAGGGGCGACGCTTTCTTTAGTTCGGCTAGTTTCTTCACATCTTTTTGAAAAACCTTGATGTCAAAGACCCTACGCTTCGCCAGGTCGCTGTATAAATCTTGGGAGTAACTTTTCGCATTCAGGTACCACTTTTTACCCTCACCGTGTTTGTCACAAAACTCGCACATCGCCGGTGTTCTCCTCTCAATATTTAGATATGAAATTACTTATACGATGGGCTAACTGTATTATAACCTTTCCGTATTATATGTCAATATTCAAATATAATGTAATATATACTTGACATTTTGACATAATTATATTACAATTAGTATTGTATAGTATACTGATATTCAAAAGGAGGTGCAAAAATGGCGCCGCTGCAAAAAAGGGCCTGGTGGGGACTGATTATAGGTCTGATTTTTGCTCTAGCTTTCGGGTTGGTCTTTATCCTTAGGGGCGGAATCGAGACCTTTGACGCCGACCAGAACTTCAGGTTAATTATCGACGTGCTGTGGGTGGGCGGCCTGGTGGCCAACCTTATCATCGTGAACCTGGCACTGCGCAAGCCCGGCATGGTTGACGAAAGGGACAAGATGATTGTTGACAGAGCGCCCCGTATCCAGTGGCTGGCAGTCGTTTTCACGCTGGTAGCCTGGACGATAGTCTTAAACGAAGTCTATCATAAAAGCAACCTGATACCGGCCGTCTTCCTCTACGTAATATTCATGTCGGTCCTCACCGTCAGCACACTCGCTCAGTGTCTCGGTATCCTCATCGGCTACTGGAGAATGGATAAAAATGCCTAGGATAACCAACCGCATCCGCAGATTGCGTTTCGATAACGGTGAGATGACGCAGGAGGAGCTGGCTAAACACGCCGGCTGCACCCGCCAGACCATTATCGCCCTGGAGCAGGGGAAATACGTGCCATCCATCGAGCTTGCTTTTAAGCTCGCCCGGGCTTTCGGGGTGACGCTGGAAGAGGTCTTTCAATACGAGTGACAATTCGTGAAATATTATCTTTAAATACGGTAATATTATGATGGGAGTAATCCGATGAGCTATAAAACGTACCGTTTTTGGAAGTTACTGGTTGTCATCATTATCGCGATACTGGTAGGCTGGGCGGTGCCCGCCGGCAATGCCTTTATACCCATACCGGCGGCCGTCGCCGGCATGGTAGTACTGCTTATCATCAGGCGTGGCGTGAGAGAGGTAGTCGTTGACGAGAGGACTTACGATATCGCCAACCGGGCGTCGCGGGCGGCCTTCCAGATAGTAACCCTGGCGATGGTCCTCATCGGGGCGACACTGGTCGCGCTCGGCTATGGAAAATACCCTGAAGTCGAGCCGGTAGGTTTCACCTTGATTTACAGCGCCACCGGACTGTTAATAGTATATCTCGTCAGCTACGCCTATTTTAACCGGAAACTGGGCGGCAAGGCATGAGCAAGGTCTTAATCCACGTCTGCTGCGCCCACTGCGCCGCTTATACCGTCGAACACTGGCGGCGGCAGGGACACGATGTGGGCGGGTTCTGGTACAACCCCAACATCCATCCCTATACGGAGCACCAGCAGCGCCTGGAAAGCCTGAAATCGCTGGCGCAGCAGATAGACCTGCCCCTGATAGTCGCCGATGACTATGATATCATCGAGTATTTCCGGCGGGTAGCCGGCCACGAGACCGAGCGCTGCCGCTACTGCTTCGACCTCCGCCTGGCCAAGACGGCCGAAGTCGCCCATCAGCAGGGTTACGATGCCTTTACCACCACCCTGCTCATCAGCCCCCAGCAGCGACATGAAACAATCGCGGAAATCGGCCAAAAGGTGGCCGGGGAGCAGGGCGTGGCATTCCTTTACGCCGACCTCCGTAAACGCTACTCGGATAGCCGCCACCTGACCAAGCCATTGAACCTCTACCGTCAGCAGTACTGCGGCTGCGTCTACAGCGAGTGGGAGCGGTACCGCGAAGAATAGTTCCACAGAAATAGCTACGGATTTCGTTCTCTCCCCCACGCAATAAGGTAGGGGCGGGTTTTAAACCCGCCCCTAGAGAATCCAATAAATGTTTAATAAAACTATTTAACGTTGACAAAAATATCTAAAGTCCACTCCCCCTTGGTGCCGCCTTCCCACGGCCGGGAATACGCCAGCGATATGTGGCTCGTGCCTCTTTCGAGCGCCTTGAAAGCCCATATTTCCTGGCCGCCGGCGCCTGAGGCGTCGCTGTCTGGCGGGACATATTCAGACTCACCATTCTGTGCTATCACCGTCGGGGCGGAAATACCAGCCAGCTCCCATTTAAAGCCCGTGGTAGGATTGGAGGCCACGGTTACTTTAACTACATTGCCAGCACTGACCGTTATTTCCCGGATCTGGTTTTTATTCTGTGTGAAATTATCGTAGGTGGCCTGTAACGGTACTTCCTTGACCGCCGGCGAACAGGCAGCCAGGGATAACGCCATGATAACCATCAGGACAGGGAGCATCAGTTTGAGTTTCATCTCCGTCACCTGTCTTTCCTACGATAATTATTACATCTTTCCGGGCAGTCTAGTCAATATCATAGTTTATCTGTACGTTCGTGGTGATTTCCATCTCGCCGGGGCTGACGGGCGTGGTTGTGCCAGAGCCACTTTCTGCTTTAACTGCCACGTCACGGTATATCGGGCCGGGCGAATAGGAACTTTCGGAGATATAGACAGGTTTACCGAGTTTCACGCCGGCCGCGTTGGCGAGCTGTTTCGCTTTGGCGGCGGCATCGGCGACGGCTTTCTGCCTGGCCTGTTCCTGGTAAGGCGCCGGGTTATCGATAGTAAAGCCGATGCTTTCGATGCGGGTCAGGTCACCACCGGCCGCGGCCACGGCATCGATAATGGTACCGGCCCTGTTTACTTCTCTAATCCTAGCGGTTACCATGTTGGTCACCCGGTAGCCGGTGACAATCTCCTGCTGCTTAGTGTTATCCCACCGGGTCACCTTCTGGATATTTAAATACTGTGTCTGAATATCTTTACCGGCGACACCTCCGTTCTTCAGTGCCGCCATTACCTTGTCCATCGCGCCGGAAGCCTGTGACTGGGCCTCGGCCACGCTAATTGCCTGGGACTCGATGCCCACGCTCAATATAGCGACATCGGGCTCGGCCGTAACTTTACCTTCGCCATTGACCCAGATACCCTCCTGCTGGCTGTTCAAGCTACCCTTGATTTCCAGGCTGCCTCCGGAAAAGGCCCCCTCCGAAGTACAGCTTACCAGCCCCACCACCGCCATCAGTATGATGGCGACGGCGCTGATGGTTACCCACCCTTTCCTGTTCATGAAATGACCTCCTTTGGATATTCCACTATATATAACGAAAAAGGTCGCTGTATGGTTAGCAGCGACCTTTTGTTTTGCCCGGGGAAGATATTATTTTTTCCGATCCATATTTTTCAGGGCTTCATCATAACCCTTGCCGGCAACGTCAATCGCCTTCTCCAGCGCCGCCTTGACATTATCCGGTACTCGCTTCAGGACTTCCTCCAACTTCTGCGTGTTTTTCTCCGCCTGCTGGGAGACGGTATTTTTAAGATCGGCCTGTAGCTTTTCTTTATTGGCCTTATCCCCTTTTTCCGCTACTCCGGTTTTCAAAGCGGTGGCCGTCGCTACCCTGGGGGCAGGAGTCGGCTTTATTTCCTGTTTGGCCGTAGCCCTGGGTAACGAGAGATTGGCCGATGGCGATAGCTGCCCCTGACTTGCCGGGGATGTCGGCGCCGGGACAGGAGTGGCTTTTACGGCTGCTGGTGGAATTAGCGCCGTGGTTGGTGCCGCCGTCGGTTTTAAGGTTGGCGCCGGGGTTGTTACCGGCACTGG
>CAZXYV010000065.1:4484-8415 GCA_964645025.1 uncultured Dehalococcoidaceae bacterium
TGGTTGGTGCCGCCGTCGGTTTTAAGGTTGGCGCCGGGGTTGTTACCGGCACTGGAGCTGTTGCCAGGGTCGTGGCCGGGGTGGTAATGGCCGGTGCCGGTCCAGAAGCGGATGCCACCGCCGGTGCCGAAGCCGATTCAGCCGCGGACTCCGCCATCAGCGCTATCGGCACTTCATCTTCGGCTATTACCGCTTCCCTGGCCGGCAGGGCCAGGTTCGCCATGGCCACCAGATGGTCGTTCATGCGCTCCGTAGTCTTCACCACCTGCGCCACATTGCCTTTATCCGCCATCTTGATGATTTCATCGACGCGTTTATCGGCGAACTCGGCATAAAGCTCGGCTTTACCCAGTGCCGATGGCGTTAAAGCCAGCCGTACCTCCTCGGTGGCCAGCTTGACCGGGTACAGGGTCTCGTCAGGCAGACTGTTACTGGCCGCCGCTACCGTACTGGTCCCGGCCATCAGGATGACCATAACGATGGAAATCACGGTTACCAACCGCACTTGCCATCTAAAGCTGCCCTGCTTCTTCGGCCGCAGGTCACGAATGGCCGCCTGGAATTCGTAGCCGGCCCGCTGCCGGAAATCGGGACGAGGCACGACCGCCGCCGCTTTTATGGTATCTACAGCCGTGTGCAGCAGGGGTTCGAGCTCAGCGGCATGTTCAGGGTAAGCTGCCAGGCACGCCTCGATGGACTCACCTTTGAGCACCCGCTCGATACACTCGTTTAAAATATCATCGAACTCTCTGTTCCTCTTCATACTGCACCTCCCTCCCCCAGGACTTTACGCAGCGCCACTATCGCACTGTGCTGCAAAGCCTTGACCGCCCCTTCGCTTTTACCCATAGTTCTGGCGACCTCCGCCACGGATAGCTCACCGCCGAACCGCAACGATATTACTTCCCGCTGTGCCGGGGTTAGCTTCTTGGTTGCGACGATAATCTCTTCAATCTCAATTTTTTGCTCGGCCACATGCCGCGGATCGTCCCCGTGGGCCGGCATCGACTCATCCAGCGGTACGGTAATCCGCTTCGACTTCTTTCTCAGGTGGTCGACAATCTGGTTATGGGCGATACGGTACAGCCACGAGGAGAAGGGCATCCCCTGCCATTTATAGGAAGATATAGACTGAATGGCATTCAGAAAGACCTGCTGCGTCATATCCTCCGCCTCCGTCCTGTCTCCTATTTTGAGAACTATATAGCGATAAATCTTATCGAAGTTCTCCTCGTATAGCTGAGTTAAAGCCACCTGGTCGCGCTGCTTGGCCCGCCGGATGAGGCTTTCCTCATCATGCACCTGACAACTCCCCTCCAGGGCCGGACTGTAGTATAGATTTCGTCTCTATCCGGCCGGTAACTAGGGTGTTACCCTGTGCATATAGTATAACGAATAACATATCGAAAAGATAGTTGCTTAAGCTCAAAAATACCAACGTGCCTTGATATGAAAAAATATGTTAAAATTGCAGGACGTACTAAATTGATAAATAAGCATTGAATCTCTCGGGAGATAGATAATTGACTTATTCGATACGTCCGATGGTCAAGGGAGACCTGAGCCAGGTAAACGCCATCGACCGCGAGGCATTCCCCAGCCAGTGGCCACCGGCCAACTACCGTCAGGAGCTCCAGAACCGGCTCGCCCACTACATCGTCGCCTGCGATGTTTCCCGTACGGCCGACGCACCGCCGTTAAAACCCCGGCCTGGTCTGCTCAGGCTGGCATCCCGCTTGATGCCATGGTTAAAACCTGGCGATGCTTCCCGGGCACCGCTACCCCAACAGTATATTGCCGGATTTTCCGGTATCTGGATGATGGTGGATGAAGCGCATATCACCAATCTGGCCGTGCGTAAAGAATACCAGGGCAAAGGCATCGGCGGGCTGCTGCTCATCGCCACCATCGACCTGGCCCGGGAGCTCAAGGCCAGCTTCTTGACACTCGAGGTACGCGCCTCCAATCTCGTCGCCCAAAAGCTCTATAGCCAGTACGGTTTCACGCAGACAGGCCAGCGCCGCGGCTACTACCTGGACAACCGGGAGGATGCGATTATCATGTCCACCGAGAGCCTCGCTTCACCCTCTTTTCAGGCGAATCTTCAGCAACTTAGAGAATCGCTTTCCAGGAAACTGTCCGGGTTATCCGATTAGTGTTTTATTAATAAACTTGCCCAAACGCTTTACCAGCCTGTTGTTGACGTGATAAAATTGACAGACATGATAACATAAGGGGGACTAGAGGCAAGGAGGAACACGACGATGTCCGGGCATAATAAGTGGTCTAAAATCAAGCATCAAAAAGGCGCTGACGACGTCAAGAGAGGCAATCTTTTTACCAAGCTGACCCGGGAAATCATTATCGCTTCGCGCGAGGGTGGCGGCGACCCTGATGGCAACTTCCGCCTGCGTATAGCTATCCAGAAAGCCCGAGACAGCAACATGCCCCTGGACAATATCGACCGGGCGATTAAAAAAGGCAGCGGGGGAGGTGAGGGTGGCACCCTCGTCGAGATGGTACTGGAAGGCTACGGGCCCAGCGGCACCGCGATACTGGTCAACGCCCTCTCGGATAACCGTAACCGTACCGTCCAGGAAGTGAGAAGCACTTTTACGCGCCACGGCGGCAGCCTGGCGGAAAGCGGAAGCGTCAGCTGGCTTTTCGAAAACAAAGGGATTATCTCGATAGACGCCGCCAACGTTGATGCCGATGAGCTGGCTTTGCAAGCCATCGATGCCGGTGCTGAGGATGTTAAAGTCGAATCCGGCGTGGTGGAAGTATACACCGTGCCGGAAAATTTAATGAAGGTAAGACAAGCCCTGGAAAAAAACAAGGTGACCGTTACCTCGAGCGAGCTTCTTAAAGAGCCGAAAACCATGGTGCAGCTGGATCAAAAAACGGCGTTACAGGCCTTGAAATTGCTGGATAAGCTGGAATCGATTGACGATGTCCAGGCCGTTTATAGCAATGCCGATATCCCCGATTCCGTCGTGGCAACTTACCAGGAAGCCGCAGCCTGATGTATTTTAATTCAATCGTCCCCGATAGTATGAGATGAAAATTTTAGGCATCGACCCGGGCACGGTGGTGATGGGTTTTGGTGTTATCGAGAGCGAGGGGGATGCCATCGTCCTGGTCGATTGCGGCGCGATTAACGTCCCGGAGCATGCGGAAATCGGGGAGCGCCTGAGCTATTTATATCAAAATCTTTTAACTATTATCCAGCGCCACCAGCCTGACGCCGTCGCCGTGGAGCAGCCTTTTATCTCCAAGAACGTGAAGTCGGCCATGGCCATCGGCCGGGCGCAGGCGATAGCCCTCCTCGCCGCCGCCAGCAGCCATATCCCGGCTTACGAATATTCGCCGGCGAAGGTGAAGCAGATGGTCGCCAGCTATGGGGCCGGCAGCAAGGAGCAGGTCCAGGAGATGGTCCGGCTCCAGCTCGGCCTGGCGGTAGCCCCCCAACCCGCCGACGCCGCCGATGCTTTGGCCGTGGCTATCTGCCACGTGCAGGAGACCCACCTGGAAAATCTTATCGCCGGACAGATGGAGAGAAAATGATAGCCAGCCTGCGCGGTAAACTGGAATCTTTAGGGGCCGACGGGGCGGTCATCAACGTGGGGGGCGTGGGCTTCCGTGTCTCTATGCCCACGGGCGCCCTGAGCGCACTGGGGACGCCCGGCAATGACGTCAAGGTCTATACGCACATGCACGTCCGCGAGGACAATATCGCGCTTTACGGTTTCGCCTCCGCCGAGGAGCTGTGGCTTTTCGAGACGCTTATCGGCGTCACCGGCCTGGGGCCGAAGCTTTCGCTGGCGATACTTTCGGCCTTAAGCCCGGAGCAGGTGACCATGGCCATCGCCACCGGCAGCACCGATATGCTGGACATGGTGCCGGGCATCGGCAAGAAGGTGGCCAGCCGCAT
>CAZXYV010000066.1:0-8257 GCA_964645025.1 uncultured Dehalococcoidaceae bacterium
CGGGGAGCGGATAAAAAAGTATCCCGCGGAGGCACCCAATACAACCACGAGAATAATGAGCAACCACCATTTCTTGTGCAGGAAATAGAGCCGTACTATCGTATAGATGGCGCTTAAGGCAACCAGAATTATTATTCCCAGCATGGCATCCTTTAGCTGAAAGAAAACATAGGACACGATACCCATAATTAAAGGGATCCAGAAATACGTAAATACCTCTTGAAGAAACTTTTTCATCTCTATTCCAATCTCAACAAACTATGCCAGTAGGCACTCTCTCATGGTGAATTTTCTCGTAGTGTAAGCAGCGTGGACTGCGAGTGTAACCAGAGACCACTGTTATCAATTATATAACCACGAGCAAGGTTGAGTCCAGTCAGGGCTACCCGCTGACTCTCTCGACTTTGAGCATATTGGTGGTGCCGGCTTCGCCGATGGGTATCCCGGCGGTAATGATTATCGAATCGCCGGGCCGGGCGTAGCCCAGCTCTCCGGCGAGCCTGGCTCCGAGCGCGAATATCTCATCGACGGATGACGGCTCGGTGATGAGGTGGGGGCGGACACTCCAGTAAAGCAGCAGCTTTCCGGCGACGGTCCGGCTCGGGGTAAGCGCCAGGACGGGCACGCCGGGGCGGTACTTGGAGACGCGTACCGCCGTGCTGCCCGACTCCGTGAAGGCCACGATGGCGGCCCCCCGCAGCCAGTGCGCCGTCTGGCAGGCGCTGTAGCTAATAAGCTCGTCGGCCTCGCGCCCCAGCCAGCCGCGTCTTTCCGCCAGTATCTGCTCGTAGGCTATCTTTTTCTCGGTGACCCGGGCGATGCTGGCCATCATTTTCACGGCTTGAACCGGGTATTTGCCTATCGATGTCTCGGCGGACAGCATGACGGCGTCGCTGCCGTCGAGAATGGCATTGGCGACATCGGTGGTCTCGGCGCGCGTCGGGCGGACGGACTCAATCATGGACTCCAGCATCTCGGTGGCCGTAATCACAGGCTTACCGGCCCGGTTGCATCGCTTGATGATATCTTTCTGTATCAGCGGCACCCTTTCCAGGGGCAGCTCGACGCCAAGGTCGCCCCGCGCCACCATGATGCCGTCGCTGGCTGCCAGAATACTGGTGAAATTATTGACAGCCTCGCCGCGCTCTATTTTGGCGATAATAGGGATATTGGCCCCTTTGGCCGCCAGTATCGCCCTGGCGTCAGCTATATCCCTGGCCTCGGTGACGAAGGAAAGCGCCAGGAAATCCGGCTGCTGCTGGATAGCGAAACTGATAGTCTCCCGCAGCTTGTCAGTAATAAAGGGGACCGAGATACGCATCCCCGGCACGACCAGCCCCCGCCCCTGACGGAGCAACCCGCCGACCGTTACCCGGCACCGCACTACGGCGCCGGCGATGGTCTGGACCTTGAGTTGCATCGCGCCGTCGTCGAGGATAACGTTATCTCCGACCTTGATATCCCGGGATAGGTTGGGCAGAGTTACCGGGATGAGCGAGCCGTCGCCTTCGATATCTTCGGTCGTGAGCTTTATCTGGCTGCCTTTTTTCAGAGCGACCTGGCCGTCCTTCAACCTCCCGATGCGGTACTTGGGCCCCGGCAGGTCGATAAGTATGGCCACGTCAATGCCCGTACGCCGGCTCATCTGTCGGATAGTCTCTATATAGCTGGCATGTTCGTTGAAGGTGCCATGAGAGAGGTTGAGCCGGGCGACATCCATGCCCGCCCTTATCAGCCGCTGTAGGATAGCCGCTGAACCGGTGGCCGGACCGATAGTACAGACTATTTTAGTGCGCCGGTGGTAATACCTGGGGCTTTTCATATGGCTCCTTCGAGCAAGTTAAGAAAATGGCCTTTCTTTTAGTCTAGCTCATTTCGGGAGAAAGATAAATGGTATAAAGGGACAAAGGGGTGAGGTTAAACCAGGTGTATGTATTTTATAAGGGTTTATCTGGTTATTTATAGCCCCGCTCGCGGGCCTGACGGTCCATCTCGGCGGTCAGCAGGCGTTCCAGCGGCAATAACACTTCGTCACCGGCCTTGCGTAAATCGATAGTTTTCAGGTAGCGTTGGCATTTCTCGCAGACGTAGAGACGGTAGAGCTCCGTGGCGTCGGTGAAATAAGATAGCGAGTCCTGTTGCTGCGTGCCACAGTAGGGGCACTGTAACCGCTGGAAGAGCCAGGCGGTATCGCAGCGCGAGCATACCAGCCACCTCGCCCCCACCTCTTTTTCCAGGTAAGCCAGGTCCGGGCTGCCTCCGCAGACCGGACAATAGCCCCGGCGCCAGATTTCCAGCACGGCTTGTTTCAGGGAGTCTTGATAGGCCCGGGCATAGCCTGTCAGGAATGGTTGCAGCGTGGCCTGGATGATTGTCCGCAGCAGCGTCTCGCTGACATCTTTTAGCCGGTCGGGAGACGGTCCTTCGCTGTTGAACCAGGCTTTCACAGTCTCTACGGTAAGCAGGCGGCGGGCCCCGGGTTTTTTCAGACCGTCCGGTAGTTCTCCGAAAAGCGACGGATAGGCGGCGAAAACGTCGACGGTTTGGCTAAATACTTCCTGTACCAGCTCCCAATCGAGGTTAAGCTCGCCGAAGTCGGCCAGCGGCCGCCCCTGCGCCAGCCTTGCCTTGATTTCTTCGCCATTGAGGGTGACCGCGGGTGGGGTAAGTCGCTTTTGCGCCGCGGCCTGCACCTGAATAAGCTTTTGATAGAACTCAAGGAGGAGGGGAAGCTCTCCCTCCTCGCTCTGTTGCTTGCTCAGTTTCTGGAGAATCCTGGCGGCGATATCCGTCATTTGGTTTTTTCTTTCTGGCCCCTGGTTATTTCCTCATACCACTTGCCATGATGCATTTTAGCATACTGGACCGATATCTTGCCGCTGGTCATAGATTTCCGTGCCTCGGTCATAGCCGGATGAAAGACTCCGAGATATATGTGGAGAAAGAGCATGGCTCCGGTGATGATAAAGGCGATATCGTGAACGAAGACCATCCACCGCAAGACGGCTGCCGGGGCATCCGTTTTACCGAACCACATGACCAGTCCGGTGATGACGAAAAGGAATCCGAAGACCACCGTGATAAACCACCACATCTTCTGTCCGCTGTTCATGGAACCCTGCGGTGGCAGGTCCCGCTCATCGCCGAAAAAGAAAAAGCGCGGAGTGGACTTGAACCATTCGAGGTCGGCAGCGCCCCAGATAAAGGCCTGTTTCAGCCCTCTGCCAGCGGCTTTCGGATTAGTAATCAGGTATAATGCGGGTGCGGCCATGAATAACACCGCCGCGATGCGGTGGATAAGGCGGGTCCAATTGCCTTCCGCCAGGAATGACAGCGCGGGTATGAAGAGCACCAGCCCGGTGAGGAACAGGATGATGAAGGCGCCGGTGTGTATCCAGTGTAAGATGCGTACCGGTCGGCGATGCTTTTCAATTTCCGGAACTTTTATCAGCCTTCCTTCCTGGCAATTAGCCCGGGCTACCAGGTAGTTCAAACCAAGCCCGACGATAGTCAGACCGCCTACGGCCCAACCGACGGGCTGAATGACATCTTTCAAAGTAGCTGCAATCAGGTTTAAGCTCTCTTCACATCCACCAGGAACGCTTTATATTCCGGTATCATCGTGTTGGCATCGCCGATATGAGGCGTCAGGATATTGGCGCTGTCGCCGGTCGAAAGACCGCTGTAGCCCCAGTGCCAGAGCAGGCCAACCTCATGGACGGTGCGCCCGTTTACCTGGAAAGGCTTGAAGCGCTTGGTAACTAAGGCCTTCATGGTGACCTTGCCCCTGGCCGATTCCACAGTGACCTTGTCACCATTAGCGATTCCCCTTTCCTTCGCCAGCTCCTCGCTCATCTCGACGAACGGTTCGGGCATCATTTCGTTAAGCCAGGGCATGTTACGGGTCATCTGCCCCGCCTGCCAGTGCTCGCAGACCCGGTAGGTTGTCCCGACTATCGGGAATTTATCGGGCTTACCCTGCTCTGCCGGCCTCCAGATTTTACAGGCCGGGTTGACCTGCTGCTGGGACATCTGGTTGGGCACCGGGCTTTCCCAGGGCTCGTAAAACTCCGCCATCGGCCCGTCCGCCATGCCGGATGCGAAGAGGCGGGCCACACCCTCGGAAGTCATGATAAACGGGTTCTGCCCTCCCTGGGCTACCGGTTTCATACCGCCATCAGGGATGTCACCGTCCCAGCCTCCGGTTCCCCCCTTCGTCGGGTTCCACTGGATAACCGGATGCTCCTTGTCAAACGGCTCGCCGTTGAGGTCGACCGAGGCCCGGTTATAGATAATCCGCCGGTTTACCGGCCAGGCCCATCCCCAGCTGGGATAAAGCCCGATGTTGAACTTATCCGGGGTCAGGTCGCGGCGGCTGGCCCGGTTGCCGGGGATGGGAGCCTTCGGCTCGGCGTCCGGCTCGACATAGCTGCCGCAGTAAATCCAGTTCCCGCAGGCGGTGGAGCCGTCGTCTTTGAGATTGGCAAAACCGTCTATCTGTTTACCCGTATTAACGTCATAGCCGTTAATTTCCTTGGCTACCTTACGCGGGTCCGGCGGGTCGCCGTAGTTCCAGGCCATTTTTGTGATGGCCTCGGCGTTGGGGCCGCCTTCTTTGGCGTACAGTTCCTTTAGCTTCATCATGAGCTTGTTCATCATCCACAGGTCATCCTCGGCCTCGCCGGGGCCGTCCGCGGCCTTGTAGCGCCACTGCATCCAGCGGCTGCTGTTGGTGACGCTCCCCTCTTTTTCGAAAGAGCCGCGGGCAGGGAGGACGAAGACCTCGGTATTTATCTTGGTGGCGTTAGCCACCGGGGCGTTGAAGAACTCCATCGTCTCGGTCAACCAGAGGTCGCTGGCGACCAGCCAGTCCAAATTGGCCAGCGCCTGCCGCTCCTGGTTGCCGTTCGGTCCGCCCACAGCCGGGTTCTGTCCCCAGGCCAGCAGCCCCTTGACCTTACCGACCTGCATCGCTTCGAAGAGCGATATCCAGGAGTAGTTTTTGCCTGTCTCTATCTTCGGCAGGTAGTTGAAACCGAAATCGTTATCCTTGGTAGCGGCATCGCCGTACCAGGCTTTTAGCATACTGTTGATATATTTAGGATAGTTTGAAAGCCAGTTCAGGCTCGTTGGGTCACTATTCTTGGGGGTAACCCGGTCGAGGTACTTCTGGCGGGTGGTATCGGCATCACTGAACATGCCCAGGTACCCCGGGATGGAATCGAACAGCAGGGCATAGTCGGTCGAACCCTGGACATTGGACTCACCCCTCATGGCGTTGATGCCGCCGCCGGAGACACCCATATTGGCCAGGAGAAGCTGGAGGATGGAATAAGCCCGGATGTTTTCAGCGCCGTTGGTATGCTGGGTGGTGCCCATGGCATAGAGTATCGTCCCGGCCTTACCGGTCTTTCCGCTCGCGGCAAAGGTTCGGCAGACCTCAAGGAAGGCATCCTTCGGTGTGCCGCAAATCGAGCTAATCTTCTCGGGGGTGTAGCGGGCGTACTGTTTTTTCAGTTGCTGGAAGACGCAGTTCGGGTCTTTGAGGGTCTTATCTTTCAGGGGGACGCCTTTGTCATCGGACTGGTATCCCCAGGTAGCTTTATTATAGCTCCTCTTGGTACCGTCAGTCTCATTGGTACTGCCGGTGTAGCCGGAGAACAGCCCTTCCAGTTCGGCCGGACCTTTGTAACCGGCATTTACCAGGAAAGAGGCATTGGTGTATTCGGTGATATAAATCATGTTGTAGTTGGCCGGGTTGGCGTTGATATCGTCGAGTATGTATTTAATCATCCCCCCGATGAAGGCGATGTCCGTGCCTGACCTGATGGGGGCGTAAAAATCGGCCTTGGATGAGGTCCTCGTGAACCTGGGGTCGACGCTGATGAGTTTGGCGCCTTTATCTTTGGCAATAGTAATATGAGCAAAAGCGGCGGGGTGGTTCTCGGCGGGGTTGCCGCCCATCGCGAGTATGACATCGGCGTTACCGACATCTCCCCAGTGATTGGTCATGGCACCGCGTCCGAAGCTTTGTCCCAGACCTGAGACAGTGGTCGAATGTCAGAGGCGGGCCTGGTGTTCCAGGTAGACGATACCCAGTGAACGCGCCAGCTTGACCAGCAGGTAGCACTCCTCATTGTCCAGGGCCGCGCCGCCGAGATTGGCGATGACTTCATTCCGGTTGACGGTATTGCCTTTGCTGTCCTTCTCGATGAAGGCGGCATCCCGGGTCTTTTTAATGCGCTGCGCAATTTCAGTGATCGCCCAGTCCCAGGACTTTTCCGAAAAAGCGGTAGCGCCCGGCGCCCGGTAGAGCACCTTGCTCAAACGCCGCGGGTTAACGGCGGAAAGCTGGCGTAAGGAAGCCCCCTTGGCGCAACCACCACCTCGGTTCACCGGATGCTCCGGGTCACCCTCGATGTTCACTACTTTGTTGTTCTCCGTCGCGACCAGGAAACCGCAACCTGAGCCGTCATAGGGGCAGATGGTGGTCTTCTCACCTATCTGCTTTTTCAGCGGTATCTGCTTGATGGGTTTGGCCAGCGCCTTTTCACTTAGCGCGCCGAGCAGGAAAACGCCACCTATCCCGGCCCCTGAGGCCTTGAGGAAATCTCTCCGGGTAAACTCTCGCTTTCTCAGGTCAAAAACACCCATTTTTTCTCCTTCCTCTTAAGTTGTGCCTGACCGGGGCACCAGGTCAGGTCTACTGGACTTTCTAGAGAGAATTTTTCACGATTCGGTTAAATAGTTTCTGATTAATAATTTTTGAGATATATATGCAACCTGGTAGCTGATGTGAGATACTATTTTCAGGTCGGTCATATAAAGAAAGAGCGCCTGTAAAAAGCGCTCTTATTTCACCGGTCCCGGGCTACTCTCCTTTCTAACAGGTGTTTAAAGCTTTCCATGATTTCTAGCGTCTAATCTCCATATTTCGCCATTAAAATGGGATATTTTGGAGAGCGTATTTAAAGGACTATATCTTTCCTCTTATATATTTTAATTTATCAGTATTTTAGACGATATCCTTTTTAATGTCAACAGCGTGTACCGGCTTTATGCTGGGGATTTGATGGAAAAGATACAGTGATTGGCCAGGCCGTTTACTGTAGAATGGTAAGGGGCAGGCGAATCAAATTACCTGGTATCTTCGCTGCCGGCTTTTATTGGACCGATGGTTGCTTCTAATGTTAATGTGTGCGGTACCTTTTTTATCGGAAAGAGGCAGGGCCTCGACCACATCGACTATCCGGTTCCCCAGCTTTTTCCCGTTGAGGCTGGCAATGGCGGTAGTGCCTTCGGACTTTAAAGTCATCTCGACAAACCCATAGCACCTGGGTTGGCCGCTGCCGATATATTTATCGTTCATGATGGTCACGGCCAGGACTTCTCCAAAAGCCGTAAACTCCCCGCGGAGTTCCTCCTCGGTCATTTCCAGCGGTAAGTTGCCCACATAGATATTCATATATCTCCCCCTCGGTCAAAAGGGCTCAACCACGCTTTTCTGGTACGGGTGAATCGCCAACCATGTCTCAGGCTGGCGGTACACGCTTGGAGTAAAGGATGCTAATATCGCCTCTGTCTGCCACCACCGGACCGGCCACCCCGGCCGCCGCCATAGCCACCGCTATAGCCGCCGCTCCTTCTCTGGCCGTAAGAACCGCCGCCGCCGCCTCTATTATCCGGGCGGGGACGGGACTCGTTGACCACGATGGTGCGCTCTTTCAGGGTCTTACCGTTAAGGCCCGTGATGGCCGCCTCGGCCTCGGACTTGGTGGGCATCTCCACGAAGGCAAAACCCCGGGGCCGCCCGCTGAATTTATCCGAGGGGATAGCCACGGATTCTACTTTTCCATAAGTACCGAACTCCGCCGCCAGTTCATCCTCGGTTACCTCATAGGATAGATTGCCAACATATAACTTCATATTCTGTTTCCTTCCTTATCCCGGATTGTATCTGGTGTTCTGTTTAGGATAAGCGGCTAAATAATAAATACCGGTATTCACCTTTACATAAAGATACTATTAATGGTACCACCAAGCTAGCCCGAGTCATGTCCGGGCAGGTTGACCGGTCCGGACGTGACTCCTGGCTTCACTTCAATTAGCGGCTGGGGCGGGTTTTTCGGTAGCAGTCGCTGCAGTAAACCGGCTTATCACCGCGGGGTTGGAAGGGGACCTCGGTGGCTTTACCGCACTGGGCGCAGGTTGCGGGGAACATCTGGCGCGGGGCTCCGTAGCTGCTGCTTCCCTGGCG
>CAZXYV010000067.1:0-8154 GCA_964645025.1 uncultured Dehalococcoidaceae bacterium
CACGGGGTCGAGCCGGAGGGCAAAAACACCGTCGTCCTGGGTGCCGGCGGCGCTTCCCGGGCCATCTCTTATGTCCTCGCCCGGAGAGGCGCCCGGCTTACCATCCTCAACCGGAAGCTGGAGCTGGACTGGGCGGATGACATCGCCGCGTTTATCCGGGCCGACCTCGGCGCGGCAGTAAAAGTCATGGAGCTGGGTTTTGAGCAGCTGAAATCGGCGCTGGCCGGGGCCGAAATCCTCATCAACGCCACCAGCGTGGGCATGAGCCCGGACGCGGCTAAAAGTCTTGTGCCTGCGGCGCTGCTCAGGGACGGCCTGACCGTCTGCGATGTCATCTACACTCCCCTGAAGACGAGGCTGCTCAAGGAAGCGGAGGCCGCCGGTTGCCGGACTATCGGCGGCGTCGATATGCTGGCCTGTCAGGGCGTCCTGTGTTTTGAGAAGTGGACGGGGCAGCCCGTACCGCTCGAACTGATGCGGCAGGAAGCGATTAAAATGCTCCAAAAAGAGGAGAATTAGCTACGTCCGTCATTACTCGCCATAGCATGACATATTGGTCTCAAAAAGGTATCGGAAGAATATGAAGACTAGTATCGCCCTTATCGGTTTCATGGGGACGGGGAAAACGGTGGTGGGGAAAATACTGGCTGAAATGCTGGGCAAAGAGTTCATCGAGCTGGATGCATTGATTGAAAAGAAGGCCGGCAAGACCATCCCCGCGATTTTCCGGGATGAAGGGGAAATAGGTTTCCGGGAGCTGGAGATTGAGGTCACCCGTGAAATCGCCGGTAGAAAAAATGCTGTCAGCGCTTGCGGCGGCGGCATCGTTCTGAATAAAATAAACATTGAACGTCTTGGTAAGGAATGTGTCGTCGTTTGCCTGGCGGCCTCGCCCGCAGTAATATTAAAGCGTACCTCGACCGGTAAAGATGAAAGGCCGCTGCTCGCCGTAGAGGATCGGGCGCGCCAGGTCAGAGAGTTGCTGAAATTCCGCCGGCCTTATTATGCGCGGGCGGCGGATATTACGATAAATACTTCCCGGCTTACGCCCGAATCGGTAGCCCGGATAATTATCGAAAAGGTTAAAAAGCATGATAGTTACGGTTAATAAAAGCGCTGTCAAAGGCTTGGTACAGGTACCTTCTTCAAAAAGCATGACTATCCGCGGGCTGATGTGCGCCGCCCTCAGTCGGGGCACCAGCGAGATAGTGCACCCGCTGGTTAGCGAAGATACTCAAGCCGCCGCCGATGTCCTCGGCAAGATTGGCGTTACGGTACGGAAAGAAAGCGATTTATGGCGGGTGACGGGGGGCAGTCTCCGTGCCCCCGCCGGGGAGCTCTACTGCGGCGAATCGGCCACCACCATGAGATTCATGATAGCCATCTGCTCGCTTATCCCCGGTACGCACACGCTGGTCGGCGGGCCTTCACTTACTAAAAGACCGGTGAAATCGCTGGTCGAGGCGCTGCGTAAACTGGGGGTCAAAAGCACCCTGGGAGGCAAGACGACCCCGCCGGTGACCGTCGAGGGGGGGACGTTTAAGGGTGGACTCACGGAGATTGCGGGCAATATCAGCTCCCAGTTTATTTCGGCCTTGCTACTGATAGCCCCTTTTACGCCTAAGGAACTGAGCATAAAATTAACGACCCCGATGACCTCGACGCCTTACGTGCTGATGACCATCTGGTGCCTGAGGAAGTTCGGGATAAATGTCAGACACGAGGCGGATAAATTCGTCGTCCGCCGCCAGCGCTATCTTCCCACCCGGCTGGAGGTCGAGGGCGACTGGTCATCGGCCTCCTACTTCCTGGCACTGGGGGCTGTCTCCGAAGAAGGCGTGACGGTAGAAAATCTTAGCGCCTCTACCTTGCAGGGAGACCGCGTCATTCTTGACTTCCTGCGCCGCATGGGCGCTAATGTCAAAGTCGCCGGAAGTAGCGTCAACGTGAGCGAGGGTAAACTAAAAGCGATACGCGCCAACCTTTCCGACTGCATCGACCTCCTGCCGACCCTGGCGGTCCTGGCGGCTCTGGCCGATGGTAAGAGCGAGTTCACCGGCATCGAGCGGGCGCGCATTAAAGAGTCCAACCGGGTGGCGGTGGTCAAAGAAGGCCTGCAAAAGCTCGGCGTCACGGTAACTGAAGGCAGTGACCGCCTTACCATTATCGGACTCGAAACGCCGGTAAAAATCGATGAAACCAAGGAAGACCAACCCGGAAAGGATGCGAGTGTTGAAGAAGAAATACCCGGAGAAAAAGGGCCGGTGGTCATAAAAAGCTATGGTGACCACCGCATCGCCATGGCCTTCAGCGTATTCGGGGCGGCTAAAGGCAACGTCGTTATCGATGGGGCGGAGTGCGTCGCCAAGACTTTCCCGGGTTTCTGGGAGACGTTCCAGAGCCTGGGAGGTGAACTGGAGAAAAATGCCTGATAGTATCGGCAGGTTGTTCACGGTAACCAGTTTCGGGGAAAGCCACGGAGAATGCGTCGGCGCTGTCGTGGACGGCTGCCCCGCCGGTCTCCCACTCACCGCGGCCGATGTCCAGAGAGAGGTGGACCGGATACGCCCCGGGGAGAGCGCGGCCTTGACTAAACGGAAGGAGAAGAACCAGGTCGAGATTGTCGCCGGCGTCCTGGATGGCTTCACCACCGGCGCGCCCGTCGGCCTGCTGATTTGGAACGAGGATGTCGATGACAGCGACTACGAGAAAATCCGGTTCCGTCCCCGGCCGGGACATGCTGACTATACCGCTTACGTGAAATACGGCGGTTTTAACGACTGGCGGGGCGGGGGCAGGTTTTCCGGCCGGATAACCGCTACCTGCGTCATGGCGGGGGCGATAGCCCGGAAGCTCCTCGCCAGGCTCGGTATTGAAATCCTCGCCCATACGGTGGAAATCGGGGGAATTACCGCCAGGCCGGTCGCTTTCGATAAGATAAAGGCGAAAGCCGGGGCTGACCCACTGCGTTGCGCCGATGCCGCGGCTGCCAAAAAGATGGCGGAGCTTATCGCCAGGACGAAAGAGGCCGGTGACAGTCTCGGCGGCGTGGTCGAGGGTATCGCCCTGAACGTGCCCGCCGGCCTCGGGGAGCCGTTCTTCGATAGTCTCGACGGCGACCTGGCCAAAGCGCTGTTCGCCATCCCCGCCGTGAAAGGCGTAGAATTCGGCGCCGGTTTCGGGGTAGCGCGTATGAAAGGTTCGGAAAATAACGACCCGTTCGTTATCCGGAATGGGGAAATCGTAACGGCTACCAATAACGCCGGAGGTATACTCGGCGGTATCAGCAGCGGTATGCCGCTGGTGGTCAGGGTCGCTATCAAACCCGTGTCTTCGATTGCTAAAGAGCAGGCCACGGTAGATGTTCAAAAAATGAAAAGCGCCACGATTAAAGTCGGCGGCCGGCATGATGTTTGTATCGTCCCCCGGGCGGTAGCGGTGGTGGAAGCGATGATGGCCATTACTTTAGGAGATTTCGCCCTGAGGGCGGGCATGATTCCGAGGGTGTTAAAATGAACCTTGATGAATTAAGGCAAAAGATTGACGGGATTGACGCGCGCATCGTCGAGCTCGTGGCCGAGCGCCAGGCTATCTCGAAAGAAATTGGGAAGGGTAAAAACAAGACCAGCCGGCTCATTGAGGACCGGGAAAGGGAGCTGAGGGTCCTGGAACATGTGCGGGGCCTGGCCCGCGCCATGAAGATTAGCCCCGTAGATGTCGAAAGTATCTACCGGCAGATAATCACCGCCAGCAAGAAAATCCAGGGCGTGGCCGTCGCTTTCCAGGGCGAGCCAGGCGCTTATACCGAAGATGCCGCCTTTCGCTTTTTCGGCAAGTCCACCCGGGGCGTCCCATATGAGACCCTCGACGAAGTCTTCGATGCGGTGGAGGCGGGCGGGGCGCCTTTCGCCATGGTGCCCGTGGAAAACTCGCTGGAGGGCAGTATTACCAGGGCCTACGACCTCCTGCTGGACTCGCCCCTGATGATTTGCGGCGAGACGGAGCTGCGCATCAGCCACTGCCTGATAGCCATGGAGGGCGCCAGCCTGGACACGATTAAATACGTCTATTCCCACCCGCAGGCTTTAGGGCAGAGCCGTAACTTTTTAAGTCACCTGAACGCCGAGCTTATCCCTGCCTCGGATACCGCCGGCAGCGTTAAGATGATTAAGGAGCAGGGGCGGCGGGACAGCGCCGCGGTGGCCAGCGCCCGGGCCGCCGAAATCTACGGCCTGAAAATAATCGCCCGGGAGATTGAAGATAACCCGCATAATTTCACCCGGTTTTTCGTCCTCTCTAAAGAGGACTCCCCGCCCACCGGCACGGATAAGACCTCCATCGTCTTCACCCTCAAGCATAAGCCGGGGGCGCTGTACGACTGCCTGCGTGAGTTTGCCACGAGGAAGATTAACCTGACCAAGCTGGAGTCGCGCCCGACGCGGCACCAGGTCTGGGAGTACAACTTTTATATGGACTTCTCCGGCCACCGCGAAGAAAAGGACGTGGCCGGGGCCCTGAAAGCGCTGGAAGAGCACGCGGTGTTCGTGAAGATACTGGGGTCTTACCCGCGGGCGAGATAATAAGGAAAAATCCTTGAAGCTGGTTTATGAGGATGAATACGGCGCTTATTCAGGAGCCCGCCCGGAGTTCCTGAAGAAGTTTACGCCCATAGAGTTAAATCCCAACTTTGAAGTCTATGATTCCAAGGATGGCAGCAGCCGCTTTATTGCCTCTAAATGCTCGCGTGTTCCTTATGATGAGGATATAGCGTCAAGCAGATACGGTATCGATTTATTTAGAGTTAAACCGGCGCTGAAAAAAGCCCTCGAATATGGAGCGCTCATGCCGGGTGGCTACAAATGGACAGACCCGATTGCCTTTGCCGCTCGCAGTGAAGAAGAATACGCAAAGAAAGCTGCTGTTTGGGATAGCTTCAATTCCTTCATATGGGGCAAGACGCCGCAGACGGTCTGGGTGGCGCCGCATTCGGGAAGCACTAATTGTCCCCCTGATGAAATATTATATGAGCCTAAAATGTGGCTCGATAACTTTACCGCCGGAGTAACGGCGTTGTGCGCTTTTCACGCCGGCAGGCGTGTAACCAAGCGGAACGTAGTTTATATCCATCGTACCAATACCTTTGGTGCTGTTCTTAACCTTGGAGGCCTGGGTATATTGGATGAAGCAAAGTTGAATGCCGCTGCGGGAAAAGCCGAACGAAAATACCACCAAAAAGCCCAGATTCTGGCGAATGGGTTTAAAGAAGACTTTATACAAAAGATGCGCCGACTATTTAAACATATTCTTCAAAATCACGACACACTAGACCCTGTAAAATTAAACTATAATCATAGCTTCACGATAAGTCAATTTGCCAGAGGGTTAAAATTCTACGGACAGGAGATAAAAGAATATACGCCGGAGGCGTTTGAAAAAGCCCTGGAAAACATCGGGAAAATGGACATGCAGGTAGCCAATACCCAACTTTTTCCGATGACAATATCCGGCGAGCGTCTGAAACTTCGTGAAAAGATAGCGCAGGGGCTGCTTTCTTCGGCATTCGGCGTGGAATGCGCAAATTATTATGTGGCACAAGACCCGAAACTGGTGGCGGAAATAATATTAGACTTAAAAAACGAGCTTTTCGGTTAGTAGCTTGGTTGAAAGACGAATAACTCTAGTCTTAGTAAACGCTGTAATAAAGCGGCTGTCTTAACTCGGGCCTGGGAGGGATAAACTCGGGGGGGCGGACCAAATCAAATGTCATCGCTTTCTGCTTGCATCCCACCACGCACACACCGCACCCCAGACATTTCTCCTTTTTCACTAAAGCCTTCGGCTTAGCGTCGCCCTCAACCTCTACCATTTCCACAGCGCCGAAGGGGCAGCGCTTAAGACATAGCTGGCAGCCTTTACACAGCTCCTGCTTAACACGCGCCTGAAAGCGGCTGGGCGCGACAATCTCGTTAATGCGCCCGGATTGCAGCGCCGGCTCGAAAGTCGAGCAGCAGTCGCTGCAGCAGTTGCACATAACGCCGGAAAATGAAGCGTTGTTACCCGGTATGGCATGCACCAGCCCGGCCTCTTCCGATTCATCGCAGATAGCGATAGCTTCTTCGAGGGTAATTTTTTTCATCCGTCCGCCCCGCCCTACCTCATAGTCCACCATATTCCCAAAGTGGAGGCAGGTCAACAGCGGCTTGTCGCATCTACCATAGATGCGGCGGCAGTCACAGGGGACGACCCCAATTTTATCCGCTCGTTTTATCATCTCTGCAATGTTTTCGTACCACAGTACCTGCTCCGGCCCGATATCCGGGTTGGCGGTGATGGCTTTGCGCGCGGGTAAGACCCTGATGAGCGGTTTCCCGGTCCTCTCAAATATCTTGAACCAGCCGTGAATCTCGGCGAAAGGAGATGTGACATAACGTTCATCGCGGCGGCGGTGCTCCAGCAAACCCGGAGGGGTATATTTTTCCGCACTGAACATTACGCGGGCTTTCAGCTGATGGGCGTCCATCCAGGCCAGGTATTGTGTCTTGCCGCGTAAAAGCAGGCCGCGCCGGGTGAGATTATCGAGCTTGGCAGCGGCGATTTTTTCATCGATGTTGAACACCTGGGCTATTTCGGCGGGGGTCTTCGGCTTGGAGAGTTCAAGCAGGTACTTGCCTTCTTCTGGCGTCATCAACATCTGGAGCAGTTCCATGAAATGCGCATCGCCTACCAGACGGTATTTTCCCGCCAGCCTGTCATATACGTTGTCAAACATAGTTCTTCCTCACAGGAAACAGGTGGTTGCAGTGGTTACTTCACCTCATATGACCCGAAGATAAAATCCAGGTCGTTCTGGAGGGCGGCGAGTTTCTCTGCCGGAAACAGCTTCTCATCCACGTCAATCATCAGCTTGGTTTCTGTTTTCGCCCGGCCGACGATATGCGCCCGCAGGCACTCCTTCTCCTCTTGGCCCGGCCCTTTAGCGTTAAAGGTGAGAGTGGCGCGGGTACCGAATGACGCCGAATCATCGGGGAGGGTATAGGTCTCCATCTTGTTCTCCCCCAGGCTGACGCCCTGCTTCAGGATAAAGTCCCTTATCTCCGCATAGAGTAGCTCGGGGCTGACTTCTTTATAGGTTTTTCGTATTTGCATCGCTTTACCTCATTTCTTTACCCAGGTTGGCCAGGAACTCGGTGTTGGTCTTGGTCTTACGCATGAATTCGAGCACGCGCTCGGTCGCCTCCACAAGCTTATCGGAATCGCCGGCGATGATACCCACCATGCGCCGGAGCAGCCAGACCTGTTTTAGCGACTCCGCATCGAGTAGCATCTCTTCACGCCGGGTGCCGCTGCGCGGGATGTCCATGGCCGGGAAGACGCGCCTCTCGGATAGCCTGCGGTCGAGGTGGAGCTCCATGTTGCCGGTGCCCTTGAATTCCTCGTAAATCAGGTCGTCCATGCGGCTGCCGGTATCGACGAGGCAGGTGGCGATAATCGTCAGGCTGCCGCCTTCGGCGGTGTTGCGGGCGGCGCCGAAGAAACGCTTGGCCGGATGCAGGGCGGCGGGGTCGATACCGCCGGATAGCGTGCGGCCACTGGAAGGCATAGCCAGGTTATAGGCGCGGGTCAGGCGCGTAATCCCGTCGAGCAGGATGACCACGTCCTTGCCGCTTTCCACCAGGCGCTTGGCCCTCTCCAGACCCAGTTCGGCGACGCGCGTCTGGTTTTCTACCATCTCGTCAAAGGTGGCGGCGATGACCTCGCCCTTGACCGAGCGCCGCATATCGGTGACCTCTTCCGGCCGCTCGCCGATGAGACAGACCATCAGGTGGATATCCTCGTATTTCGCGGTAATCGCGGCGGCGATGGACTTAAGCAGCAGCGTTTTGCCGGCCTTGGGTGGGGAGACAATCAGGCCGCGCTGTCCCCGTCCCATGGGAGCGATGAGGTTCATCAGGCGGGAGGACAGGTCGGCAGGGGAGTATTCCAGGTTGATGAGCTTATCCGGGAAGGTGGGGGTCAGCGACTGGAAGGGCTGCCGGCCCTTAATCGTCTCGGGGTCGAGGCTGTTGATAGCGACGACCTGTAAAAGGCTGAAGTATTTTTCGTTGCTCTTGGGCGGGCGTCCCTGCCCGGTGACCAGGTCGCCGTTGCGCAGGC
>CAZXYV010000068.1:0-8103 GCA_964645025.1 uncultured Dehalococcoidaceae bacterium
AATCGTTGAGCTTCCTGGTGGCCTGGGACAACCCGCTCGACCAGTATTTCATGCGTCACCCCGATTTCTTTTTCCAGAAGGGTTTCGAGAACGTGCTGGTCAATCCGGATAACCCCTATATTTTGCGCGCCCACCTGCTCTGCGCTGCCTGGGAGCGGCCCCTGGACAATACTGACGAAAAGGTCTTCCGCGGCGACTATGTCAAAGAAAGGGATTTCCTGGAGGCCGAAGGACAACTAAGACAAAGGCGGGGCAAATGGTACCTGGCGCCGAGCATCGCCTACCCGGCGCAGTCCGTCAATATCCGTTCGTCCTCCGGGGAGACCTATGCCGTCGTGGACGTGTCCACCGGCTCGCTGATGGAGACGGTCGAGGGGAGCGTCGCCTTTTTCCAGGTGCACCCCGGCGCTATCTATTTACACCAGGGGGAAGCGTACCTGATAACCAAGCTCGACCTGACCAACCACGTCGCCTACGCCGAGCCGACCCGCGCCAGCTACTATACCGAGACCAAGGAAATCCACGACCTGCATGTGCTTAAGGTGAGAAACACCAAAACGATAGGTCCTGTCAATGTTAGCCTGGGGGATGTCGAGGTCACTATCGACGTCGTCGGCTTTAAAAAGTACCGCCAGTTCTCCGAGGAGGTCATCGGGGAAGAGCCTTTAGACCTCCCCACCATTACCTTCCCCACGGTGGCGTTGTGGTTCGATTTACCGCCGCAAGCGATTTCTCGCATTGCTGAAGGAGGGCTGGACTTTGCGGGCGGGTTGCATGCCGCGGAGCACGCCGCTATCGGCATCCTGCCGTTGTTCGCGCTCTGCGATAGGAATGATATCGGCGGCGTTTCCACCCCCCTCCACCCCGATACGGGCCGGGCGCAGGTCTTTATCTATGATGCTTATCCCGGCGGCATCGGCATCGCCGAAAAGGGGTACGATATGATAACAGACTTGTGGCAGGCAACCCTTAACGTGATAGCCGAGTGTCCCTGCGAGGACGGCTGCCCGTCATGCGTGCAGAGCCCCAAGTGCGGTAATAACAACAAGCCCCTGGATAAAGCGGCGGCGCGGGTAATACTGGAGGAGATACAGAGGGGGTAAACAATCCTATGTGTTCACGAGTTTGACCCAGTTGGGGTAAAGACTTATAATGTGTGCACGTTCAATTGTTAGATATAAACGTATATGAAGTTTAGCGAATTAGTCAGACTTCTGGAGCGAAACGGCTTTGAAATTGTTCGAGAGAAGGGTTCGATACGTTATTATGGAAAACCGGATCTGGACAAGTTAATTCGAATTGATTATCATGGTTCCAGGGAGATACCCACCGGGACTTGCGAGGCCATATTAAAAGCGGCTGGACTGAAGAAGGGAAGGGGAAAATAACATGATAGACTTGAAATACTCTTTGATAATAGAAGCTACTGAAGACCCCTCATTCTTCGCCTTTTATTCCCCGGATATTGAAGGTTTTACGGGCATTGGCCATTCTATTGAGGACTGCCTGTATAAGGCAAAATGGGGAATGGAAGAGCATGTCGCCCTTCTGAAAGAGCGCGGACTATCCGTCCCCAAAGCCAATCCCAATCCCGATATCATCATTAAAAACGCCAAACGGTTGGCGGCGGTCAAATAAAAGCACAACAACAAACCCCTATTATCAATCTCTGCTTATCACCTTTTTCTCCCCACCCCCTCTGGGTTCTAGCTGTAGTTTACCCTGAGATTTCAGAAGGGCTGGAATGACAACTGATTTTCTCTTACCCCTCCAAGGGAGTTACCTGGCTCCAGGCGCTTACTGGAAACTAGATTTAATAGCCTGATTTAACAAATTATTAACAATTTGCATATATACTAAAACAGAGTTATTATGCAATTATTAATGCATGTATTACTGTACAGAGTAAAAGGCGCAAAACGACTCTCATAAAAAAGGTAGCTTAATAAAATGAAGAGGAAGATACTTAATCTATTATTTTCTTTGGTGCTCGTGCTGAGTTTCGGTTTAATGACGGCATTGCCAGCTACGCCAGCGCTGGCCGATGTTACCTACACCCTGGAGGTGGTCCATTATGGTAATGGAGAGGTGACCTCTCCCGGTGAGGATGTCTTCACCTACGCCGCCGGAACTATCGTTACCCTGGTGGCAACCGCTGGTTCTGGCGCTACCTTCTTAAGTTGGGTTGGTGACATAGACACCATAGCCGACCCCAACGCTAGCACCACTACCATCACCATGAATGGAAACTACTCCATATACGCCAACTTCAGCGGCGGCACCACCACTCCTACTACCTCTACCTACACCATTACCGCCACTGCCGGTGCCAATGGTTCAATATCGCCTTCCGGCGCCACGACGGTTAACTCTGGTGGCAGTCAGACTTACACTATCACCCCTAATGCCGGCTACCGTATCGCCGATGTTCAAGTGGATGGGTCATCAGTGGGCGCAGTGGCCAGCTATACCTTCAGCAGTGTTACCACCGCCCATACCATAGCCGCCAGCTTCGCCATTAATGCCTACACGATTACCGCTACCGCTGCGGCCAATGGCTCAATATCGCCTTCAGGTGCCGTGACGGTTAACTATGGTGGTAGCCAGACCTATACCATCACCCCGGGTACCGGTTACCATATTGCTAACGTCCTGGTCGATGGAGCATCTGTGGGCGCAGTAGCCAGCTACGCCTTCACCAACGTTACCACCGCCCATACCATAGCCGCCAGCTTCGCCATCAACACCTACACGATTACCGCTACCGCTGCGGCCAATGGCTCAATATCGCCTTCAGGTGCCGTGACGGTTAACTATGGTGGTAGCCAGACCTATACTATCACCGCTGGTACCGGCTACCATATTGCCGTGGTTCTGGTGGATGGAGCATCAGTGGGCGCAGTAGCCAGCTACACCTTCACCAGCGTTACCACCGGACATACCATAGCCGCCAGCTTCGCTATTAATACCTACACTATTACACCTACTGCTAGTGACCACGGGTCGATATCGCCTGCCGGGGCTGCGACGATTAACTATGGTGGCAGCCAGACTTATACTATCACCCCAGGTACCGGCTACCATATTGCCGACGTTCTGGTGGATGGAGCATCAGTGGGCGCAGCGGCCAGCTACACCTTCACCAGCGTTACCACCGGACATACCATAGCCGCCAGCTACGCTATTAATACCTACACTATTACACCTACTGCCGGTGACCACGGGTCAATATCGCCCTTTACTGCCATGACGGTTAACTATGGTGATAGCCAGACCTTCACCATCGCTGCTAACACCGGCTACCGTATCGCCGACGTTCTGGTGGATGGGTCATCGGTGGGTGCAGTGGCCAGCTACACCTTCACCAAGGTTACCACCACCCATACGTTAGAAGCCACTTTTACCATTGGCTGGCCATTTTATACGGCGTTTGGAATTGGCGTGGTGCTCGTGTTCCTCCTTGGCTTCTTGGTTGGCAAGAGTACGGGCGCCTATCATTAAAAATCTCCGTTTTTCTTTTCTCACCTGTCTCTTCTCCTTACAAAACAAATTCAAAGTCAGACCATCAGAAATCTGATAATTGTTTCAGGTGTAGTTCGACTCTCCACCATTTCCCCATCCGCTAATTTTCTGACTTTTCCGGTGATGAGTTACTAATTCTACCCCCATTTTATCTTATCAGCGGTCACTTTGAAGCTAAAAGGTGAGATTGTATTATGCTCACGTTCACAGAGGGGTGCCAGCCCTGAGCCTGCCGAAGTAAGGGGGTTCACCCTGAAGGGAAAAAGGGGGTGGATTTCCCCGCTAAAACACGCAAACATGTACTTTATTTTACGGATGTATGTATAATATATGTAGAGGTGTAGTATCCCGTTGGAGTATCGCCATGAAGACCGGCAGAGAGGAAATGAAAGAACTCATAGGGGAGCACGAGGCCATCATAGCACATATGCAATCCCTGACGAAGTCGGCGGAAAACCTGGCGGCGCAGCCGGCGCCGGCGAAGGAGCGGATATGGAACTACCGCTACAGGCTGTATGACTTTAAGGACGCCATCTGGTATCACCTCGAGATTGACGAACGTGTATTCAAATCACTGCTTGGCGATGCTTACCCCGAAGCCCCCGTCGAGGAACACCAGGAAATCCAGCAACTGGTCAACGACATGATTATGCTGGCCGACAACGCCGTTATCGAAAAGCTGGAGCAGGCACAGTTGAGTGAATATTGCGCCAGACTCGGCACGGCCTTTGACCGGATATGTAAATTGATTGAACTGCACATCGCCAAGGAAAACGCGATATTGCAACGGTTGCAAAACGCCCTGAACAACCGGCAGGTCTAGAGGGAGCAAGTCCGATTGAACATTTTCCAGAAAGTACTCAAACGTACCCATGACACGTGGTTCGGACGGGCGATGGGCCTCTTCGACCGCACCTCTATCGGTAAAGAGGTCTGGGACGAGCTCGAAGAAGTGCTCATCGCGGCGGATGTCGGGGTAGCCACCGCGGAAAAACTCATCAATTCGGTAAAGCAGCGGGCGGATGCGGAAAAGCTCGACGGCAGCCGGGTACGCGCCGTCCTCCAGGACGAGATGGTTAAAATCCTGGATGTCCCTTCTCGTGTAACTAATGAAAATATCACACCCCCCAGAGTCTACCTGGTCGTCGGCGTCAACGGCAGCGGCAAGACCACCTCCATCGCCAAGCTCGCCTATCAAATGAAAAAGGACGGCCAAAGCGTTCTCCTGGCGGCGGCGGATACCTTCCGCGCGGCGGCCATCGACCAGCTTAAAAAACAGGGAGACAAGGTGGGGGTGGATGTCGTGGCGCACCAGCCCGGCGCCGACCCCGGCGCGGTGGTTTATGACGCTTTCCAGGCGGCTAAAAGCCGGCAGGTAGACAATCTGATTATCGATACCGCCGGCCGGCTGCACACCAAGTTTAATCTCATGGAAGAGCTCAAGAAAGTCCGGCGCGTGGCTGCCAAGCTCGAGGCCACCGCTCCTCATGAAGTAATCCTGGTGCTGGACGCCACCACCGGCCAGAACGGGCTGGCCCAGGCCAGGCATTTCACCGAGGCGGTCGGCGTCACCGGCATCTTCCTGGCCAAGCTCGATGGCACGGCCAAGGGCGGCATCGTACTGGCCATCTGTGACGAGTTGAAGCTGCCCATACAGCTCATCGGCATCGGCGAGGGGCTGGAGGACATGGTAACGTTTTACGCAGGGGCTTTCGTGGAAGCTCTGTGCTCTTGAAGAACCGGAGGCAGGATGATTGAAATCGGTATTAGCAATATAGCTTTTAAAATCGGGCCTATCGCCGTCGGTTGGTATGGCATTATGGTAGCCCTGGCGGTAATTACTGTGGTGACATGGGCGCTGTTCTCGGTAAAAAAAGACCCCAGGCTTTCCAATGATATTATCCTCAACGCGGCGCTGGTCGGTATCCCTTCCGGGATTATCGGAGCCCGCTTACTGCACGTTATCGATAACTGGCATTATTATAGCCATAATTTGAGCGAGATAATCGGCGGTTCGGGGCTGGCTATTTACGGGGCAGTGCTGGGGGCGGCCCTGGGTATCTGGATATACAGCCGGTTCCGGAAGATATCTTTCGGTCACCTGGCAGATGTATTGTCACCTGGCATTATCCTGGCGCAGGCCGTCGGCCGGGTGGGCTGTACTTTAAACGGCTGCTGCTACGGTATAGAAACGCATGTCCCCTGGGCTATTACCTACACTAATCCGGAATCTCTGGGTCCACAGGGTATTTTCGTGCACCCCACCCAGGTATATGAAATTATCTATAACCTGATAGTGTTTGGGGTGCTGCTGGCGCTGCGAAAACGCTTCCGCCCGGATGGCTCGCTGTTTATGATTTACCTGACGCTATATTCGATATGGCGCTTCGGCATTGATTTTGTCCGGGAGGGGACGCCATTTTTATTCGGCCTGCATGAAGCCCAGATTATCTCGATAATCATACTTATTATCACTATTACTTTACTGGTCTGGCGGACGCGATGGGTGAAAAAAGGGGAGGGCGAAAAGCGATAAGCCGCCGGTTAACTCTGGTGCCGCTTAATTCTTACCATCATCCCGACCCCGATGAAATCGGGGTAAACTACAGTCGGAATACAGTGGTGGGGAAAAGGTGGCCTGGTTTCTGGGGATAGGTCCGAGGATGACGTGATATGGCAATCATAACCGTACCGTTGTATCAAGCTTTATGCCCTGACCAGCAGGAGGGGAGTATTGCCCCCCAGGAGGACCTTCTGGGCGACGCTGCCTATCGGCCAGAGGTTGCCAACGGCATGACCGTGAGTGGACATGGCCACGAGGTCGCAGGCAGACTCATCGGCTAAATCGATAATATTGTCGGCGGGGGCACCTGCCCGCACCTCGTATCTCGAAGCGATACCTTTTTCTTCAAGCCGCCGGCACCAGTCCTGGAGATAGCTTTCGACACTCGCCAGCGAATGGTTCATCTTGGGGACTACCCTCAGTAAAGTAACCTCCATCTGAAGACTGGCGGCGATAGTAGTTATCATCGGCATCACGGCTTCGCTCTCGGGTGAGCCGTCCAGCGGCAAGAGCGCTTTCTTAAAGATACGCTTGGCGCGTATGTCCGGATGAGCGCCCTTAGCCCGGATAAGCAATATCGGCTGGTGTGTGGTTGACCTGACCACCTTATCGGCGACGCTGCCTATCGCCCAGCGGCTGACACCCGAGCGGCCGTGGGTCGCCATGACGACCAGGCACAAGCATCCTTTATCGATGTAGTCCAGAATCCCCTCGGCAGGATTGCCGACACGGGTGGCCGTGTATACCGCGCAGTCCCCGTTGCCGTTGTCCTGAGTATATTTCTTGATCTGGTGCATGGTGAGGTCCACCACTTTTTCCATGTAGGTATAGTGGCTATGGTATTCATCGGGTTCCTCTGCGGGCAGCACCGAGAGCAGCACCATCTCGGAGCCTATTTTGCCGGCTATTTCCTCGGCGTAAGGCAGGGCTACCTCGGCCAGCGGGGAGCCATCCAGGGGGACGACGATTTTTTTATACATCGTGTCGTTCATTTTGTCTACCTTGGTAAGGTATCATCATCAGGAGATGAGGGAGACGGGTTGCCGTGGCGAGTTACGTTGCAGCAGGGAGTTGATTCTCGCCAGGAACTCCAGGGGACCGAAGGGTTTTCTCAGAAAGTAATCGGCGCCGGTGTTGATAGCCTTGATGCAGGTATCGGTGCTGGCGTTCAGGCTGATGACGATAAGAGGAATACTGGCAAGGCTCCGTATTCTTTCACAGATTGTCCAGCTTTCCACGCCGGGGCTTTCCAGGACGACGACGATATCGTAGGCCTCGTTTACCAGTTGGAACAGGCCGGTATCCACGCTATGTACCAGGTCGACTTCATAGCCCATTTTGGAGAGAAGTCCGGATATTAAAAGCAGCGACCTGATATTATTGATGAATAATACTTTTTTACCCATTCTTACCTTTCAATGTAATATATCTGGATAGCTATTGAAAACCAGAAAAACATCTATTTCGTTTAAGGGTCTACTCCCAATATTACAAAGAATAGAGGACACCACCCAGTAGAAATACTGACTGGTATTGATGTTTACATCAAAGGTAACCGTTACATTAGTACTATAGGGTACTATGATAAAATCAGCGCCAGGGGAAAATCTGTAAAAATATGCAGGAAAAACAGTTAGCCGGGCTTTTTCTGGAGATTTTTGTTATTGTGGCCATACTGGGGCTACTTTCGGCCGTAGCCATTCCCCACGTCGGCCAGATGATGAGTAAAAGCAAGCGTATATCTCTGGAGACTGAATTACAAAACATGCAGACGGCGGTAACTGAAATGCTGCATAATAGTATTACCGGGACACTGGAGCCGGTTGGCCCTACCGCCGATATGGGCCAGGTGCATACCACTGACACACCGCAACTGGTCCTGAAGGACTATTTACTGGGTATGAGCGACGGTTCGGTCAGACTGGGTTGCACTTATAGCTTTAGCGCCGATGGAACGGTAAATCAAATAAGACCTTAGATATTCCCGGCATCTATATATCATTGCGAGGAGCCCTTCA
>CAZXYV010000069.1:0-8075 GCA_964645025.1 uncultured Dehalococcoidaceae bacterium
AAGGGATTAGCACCCCTTCGAGCTTCCCCATTTCAGTTTAAATCGGGCCTTACTTTTTTATAGGGTGGGGCGGCAAAGACAATTATGCTAAAATGAGGTCGAGATGATTCCCGTCAGGCTGAAGATGCGCAATTTCATGTGCTACCGCGATAACGTCCCGGCGCTGGACTTTACCGGCATCCACCTCGCCTGCCTCTCCGGTGAAAATGGCAGCGGCAAATCGGCCATCATCGACGCCATGACCTGGGCACTGTGGGGAGAAACAAGACGCAGGAGCAAAACCAGCAGTATCGATGACCTTATCCACGCTACCCAGGCAGAGATGGAGGTAGAATTCGAGTTTGCCATAGGGGAACAGCTCTACCGCATTATCCGCAAACACTCCCGACCCAAAAAGCGGAGTGGCGCCGGGCAATCGTCGCTGAATTTCCAGATAAGCACCGGCAACGACTTCCGCCCTATCGACGGTGATACCATGACCCGGACGCAGCAGATGATTATCGAGAAGCTACACATGGACTATAATACCTTCGTCAATAGCGCCTACCTGCGCCAGGGGCACGCCGACGAGTTCACCACCCAGGCACCGGATAAGCGCAAGGAGGTGCTGGGCAATATCCTCGGGCTGGCCCGCTATGATGAGTTGGAAGACCGGGCGAAGTCTCTCGCCAAAGGGTATGAAGCTGATATTACCTTGATGGAAAATTCGATAAAAGAGATACTCGGCGAGCTGTCACGGAAACCGGAATATGAAGTCGAACTGGAACAGGCGCAGGCAGCACTGGCCGGCATCGATGCGATAGTCAAAGAAAAAGAGGCCCGGCTGAATGAGTTACGACGGCAAAAAGAAGCCCTCGAAGGCAAAAAGGCGCAGCTTGCCGAGCTGGAAATACGCCTTAACAACGCCGCCCGCGACCTCCAGCGCTGGGATGAGCAGGCCGCGCAGCACCTCGCCCGTATTCAAAAGTACGCCGACGTCATCGGCCGGCGGGAGGCTATCGAAACCGGCTATGCCCGGTTTATCGAGGTCAAGACCGCCGCGGAAAAGCTCGAACAGAAATTCCGGCAATCGGTTAACCTGGAGCGGCAAAAGACACAGCTCGAAACCCGCATCGAAAAGGCCAGGAACGAGCTGACCACGGAGCATACCGTCGCGCAGCGGGAAATCAGCCGGCTCGAAACCAGGGCGAAGACCCTGCCCGCGCTCAAAGACCAGCTTGGCCAGGCGCAGGTGAGGCGACGCAAGCTGGGGGACACAGAGACAACACTGCGGCAAAAAGAGCAGACCGTCCAGGACGCGCAAAGGCAGGTCAGCTATCTGGAAAACGAACGGGTGCGGCTGGAAAAGGAAAGCGGCGAGGTCGCGGAAAAGCTCGACCTTATCGCCTCGCATATCGCATCCCACACGGAGGCCAGGTGCCCGCTCTGTAACAGCGAACTGACGCGGGAAGGGCTGGAACTTATCGCCGCAAAATACGGAAAGGAAAAACAGGCTAAAGCCGACTCGTTACAGACCAACGGGGGCAACCTGGCGCACAAGCGGGCGGAATACGAGGCGCTGATGAGGGAGAAGGTTGAGCTTGAATCTACTTTAAACCAGGAAAAAGCGCGCCTTCAGAGCCAGGAGGAGCTCGTTAAAAGCAAAATCAAGGAAATCGAAGACGATAGCCTCAAGCTGGCCGAGCTTAAAAGCGCTTTAAACGACATCGAACAAAGACTGGCGCGTCGGGAGTTCGCCGTGGCCGAGCAACAGGCCCTGGGCGCTATCGAGACGGAACTGGCCGGACTGGGCTATGACCCGGCGCAGCACGAAGTGGCGCGGCAACAACTCAAACAGCTCGAGTCCTGCGAACGCGATAAGAACAGCCTGGACGAGGCTTTAAGGCTCATCGACCAGGAAAAACAGGCGGCGGCGCAGGCAGGGGAAGCTGCCCGGTCGTTGCGTGACAGCCTGGCGCTGGATAACCGGAAAAAAGAGTCCTTGACCGCCGAATTGACTCTCCTGCCGCAGGCGCTCCGGGAGTTGGTCGCCGTCGAGGGCGAATATAAAGACCTTACTATTAAGCGCAGCCAGGCACAGGAAGCGTTAGGGAACGCGAAGGCAAAGCTCCAACGCCTCGCTGAACTGGAGGTCAAGAAGAAAGAGAAAGAAGGGCAGATAGCGCTGGCGTCCCGGGAGGAAAGCACCTACCGGGAGCTTTCTAAAGCCTTCGGCAAGACGGGCATACAGGCCCTGCTCATCGAGACGGCGCTGCCGGAAATCGAGATTGAGGCTAACCGGCTCCTCGCCCGCATGACCGATAACCGCATGCACGTGAAGTTCGAGACGCAGAAGGAGACGAAGAAAGGCACCGTGCAGGAGACGCTGGACATCGCCATCGCCGACGAGCTAGGCACGCGCCACTACGAGATGTTCAGCGGCGGCGAGGCCTTCCGCATCAACTTCGCCGTCCGCATCGCCCTGTCGCGTCTGCTTGCCCGGCGTGCCGGGGCGCCTTTACCCACCCTGATTATCGACGAGGGCTTCGGTACCCAGGACAATACCGGCATCGAGAAGCTGAAAGAGGCGATAACCTCCATCCAGGACGATTTTAATAAAATACTGGTCATAACCCACCTGGAAGAGCTTAAAGACGCCTTCCCCACCCGCATCGATGTCACCAAGACCGCGGAAGGCTCGATGATTACGGTGAACTAAGACTTCACCCTCGGATTTAAAAAACAAGAAAGGTGAAACTATGGTCGGGAAAAAACGGACAACAGCTGACGCTATTCGGGTAACGCTGCTGGGCACCGGCGTTCCCACACCCGTCATGGAACGCTTCGGTCCAAGCACCCTTGTCGAGGCAGGGGGAGAAACCCTGCTGTTTGATGCGGGTCGGGGGGTTCTCCAGCGCCTCTTTCACATACAAACCCCGCTTAAAAAACTGCGCTCGGTTTTCCTGACGCATTTACATTCCGATCATATAGTCGGACTCCCCGACCTATGGCTGACCGGCTGGCTGACAGGCCGTCCTGAAACCCCTCTGCATATATGGGGGCCAAGAGGAACTCAGGCGATGATGAATTACCTGGAACTTGCCTTCCAGTACGATATCCGTATCCGTCTTTATGACGACCGCACTCCTCCCGAAGGCGTCGTTGTCCTGGCAGAAGATATCGCTGAGGGTGTGGTCTACGAGCGTAATGGTGTTAGAGTGACAGCAATCGAGGTGGATCATGCCCCGATACGGCCTGCCTTCGGCTACCGCATCGACTATGCCGAGCACTCGGTAGTGCTTTCCGGGGACACGCGTTTTTCAGAGCACCTTATCGAGCGTGCGCAGGGTGTGGATGTCATCGTGCATGAAGTAATCGCGGCCGATTTGATGCGAACGCGTTCCGGGAGAAATTCCGCGTCTTTAGAGGCGGTTATCGCGCATCATACAACCCCGGAACAGGCGGGGGAAGTGTTCGCCCGGATAAAACCCAGACTAGCGGTCTATACGCATATCATTCCCGTCACCGCCACCGCCAAAGATGTAATTCCTCCGACGCGCCAGACCTATGCCGGACCGCTGGAGCTGGGTGAAGACCTTATGGTGATTAACGTTGGAGACAGAGTGACAGTACACCGGATGAAATAGCTCTCAGATGACGATTTCCGATTTCCTGGTCTCAGCGCCGCGCAGGAAAAGGATAGTCACGATACTGCCGGACCTCAGCCCTCCCAGCACCTGCTCTAAATCCGCAGCATTGCTGATACGCCGGCCGCTGATTTCGGTAATGATATCCCCGCGTTGCAATCCCGCCTTTTCCCCCAGTGAGCCCGGGGCCACTTCCCCGATAACCGCGCCAAAGACCGGAATCACGCCCTGCCTCTGCGCTATCCGGTCGGCATCGGCCACCTTCAATCCGAAGTGTATCTTCCCACCGGCGAGCAGCGCCTGCAAACGCCCTCTATCGAAGCCGACCACCACCTGGCCGTCAATAACGGTTACCGGCACACCCATCTGCCCGCTCACCTTTATCATTTCCTCCGCCGCCTGCTCATCGCGGGAGACATCGTACTCCGTGAATTTCACGCCAAGCTGGCCAAGAAAACTCCTGGCTTGATGACAGTACCCTCAGGTAGGCGTGGTATATATTTTTACGTCCATCGTTCTCACCCCGTCACCAGAGATTTTTTATCCTCGTCCACTTCTACCCCGGGTAACTCGGGCAGTTTCAAGGGATTCGCGCCCTTCTTTAACGGGTTAAATTCGGGAAAGGCATTATAAAAATCTTTTCTAATGCCGCAGTGTTTACACTGGCCCCGGCTTACCGGCCCGTTGGCGACTTCTATAACCCAGTAATGACGGCACGGCCCCTTTCGAGGCTGCGTCTTGATTTTTTCTTTGACTTTGCCACTCATCACGCACCTCCTTCCAGTTCTCCACGATGCTATTGTAGTTCATCAAACCACAAAAATCTGCGACTTTTATCCCATAATAATAAAGGAAAAATATTGAGAAATTATGAAGGGAAAGTGAAAATGGATAAATATTATGCCGGACCGGCCGCGCTATAACCCGCGCTTAAGCCTGGTCGCTTTCGATGATTATTTCAAAAGGACAACTGATAGCGCCGTTGGGGCAGACAAGCTCGCACAGGGTACACCAGCGGCATTCGCCAATTTCCATAACTTTCACGCTATTCCCAACTATCCTCAAAGCGCCGCAGGCACAGACGCTGACGCAAAGACCGCATCGCTGGCATTTTTCCTGGTTTATTACCGGTATCTCTTTCATATTCTCGTCCCTAATCATATATTTTAAACCGGGTAACCACCGCCGTCTGTGACGTTTCTCTCATCACACTATGCCCGCCGTCTCCCGGAGGGCTTTCGGGTTGGTAATAATGATACGGTTACGCTCCATCCGGATTACGCCGTCCCCTTCCAGGCTCTTGAGCGACCGGCCCACCATTTCACGGGCGGTACCTATCATCGCGGCCATTTCCTGCTGGGTGAGACGCGGCCGGTCCCCGGTTTTGTCCCCGGCGTACTCAAGCAGCATCTTGGCGACCCGGCCGGTGACATGCCGGAAAGACAGGTCTTCCACCAGCGATATCAGCTCTACTACCCTTTGGGAAAGCACCTTGATGACATTAAAGGCCACCTGCGGGTGCTCCCGCATGATGCCCTCGAGGTCGCTTTTTTTAATCGCATAGAGGACCACCGACCCCATGGCCCCGGCGCTGACCAGGCTGATGCCTCCGTTTAAAACGGGGACGTCGTTAAACGATTCGCCGGGACGGATGATGCGGAGAATCTGTTCCTTGCCATCGGCGGAGGTCTTGAAGACCTTGACCACACCCTCAACCACAAAGTAAAGAACGTCCGCCTTCCCGCCTTCAGAAAGGAGCAATTCGCCCCTCCCCGCCTTCTTTTCATAGACGTGCCGGCGTATCGAGTTGATACCGGCTTCACCCAGTCCGAGAAAATACGGTATGGTATTGAGAAACTCTGTCTTAGTTGCCATGCCTGTCTGGATTATAGCAACTTCATGGACAGGCCGTAAAGAAAAGCGAATAAGAGCATATATGAGATCTGTCATTGCGAGCCCTCACGCTGCGCTCAGGATAAACTACGCGTGGCAATCCCCTTGTATAGTTATTGCGGAATTCGGGATTGCCGCGGTCGCCCCGATAAAATCGGGTCTCCCTCGCAATGACAATTGAGAAGTCCGTATTGCTAATTTACGCGGCCGGTCACTAGTTCGAGCCGTTAAAATAGTAACCGACCCCGGGTTCGGTCAGGATATACCTGGGTTGAGAAGGGTCCGACTCAATCTTCTGGCGCAGGTGCGAGATGTAAATGCGTACGTAGTCCACGTCATCAATATATTCCCAGCCCCAGACATTTTCCAGCACCTGCTGGTGCGACATGATATGGCCGGTATTTTCCACCAGTAACGCCAGGAGGCGGAACTCCCGCGGTGTCAGCTTCAATCTCTCTCCGTTTACCGTTACCTTACGCTCGGCCACGTCCACAGTGAGGTATTCGTTGGTGAAGAGAATATTCTTCCGACCGCTTTTGGCGGCGGGTTTGTCAGCGCGCCGCAACGCTGCCCTCACCCTGGCCAGCAGCTCCCGGTTCCCCACCGACTTGGTCAGGTACTCGTCGGCGCCGCATTCCAGGCCGCGTACGATATCGTCCTCTGAGTTACGCTTGCCTGTGAGCATGATAATAGGCACATCACTGGCTTCACGAATGCAGCGGCAGGTCTGCCAGCCGTCGATGCCAGGCATCAAGACATCGAGAATGACAAGGTCGGGCTTACCTTCATATACCAGGCGTATCGCCTCCTCGCCGCTGCCGGCCTTGACGACGCCGTACCCGTTACTGTTTAAAACCTGTTCGACCAGCCTGAGCTGGACAGGCTCATCATCGACTACCAGTATCTTTTTCAACATGGCCCTTACCCAGGTAAATGCCTTTCACCATATCAGGTCAAGGCTGTTCGAGGTAATCACATAACAGGCTCAGCAGACGCTGGCTGCTGTTCAGGATATCATTGAGGCTGCGCCTTTGCTCTTCGTTGATTTTGCCCGGTACTTCATCTAGCAACAGCTCCGTAAAGCCGCTAATTATGTTCAACGGGGTGCGGAAATCATGGGATAATTTTTCAAGCCGCGCGTCGTAGAGCTTCGCTTCCCGGTCTTTGACACCGATGGGATTACCGTTTTTATGCGCCATAAGTACCATTATAGCAATTAAATGGCCATTTGGCAATAGAGGAGAGGGGAAACGAATAAAAAACGTGCGTGGCGTTAAGCGATTATATTGAAAAACATGATGATGGGGGTGGAAAACTGTTTACGGACGATTAGTTTTATTCCGGAAATATTTTTGAATGCTCCTGTCCAGGTAGGCGACTGCCACATCCTCTCTGAGGAACCGACGGTAGGCATGAGGGCCGGAACGATAGCTCCTTATCCTCCCCTCTTTACACCACCGCCTTATCGTGCCGGGATGTACCTCGAAAATCCGGGCGACATCGCTCGTGGTCAGCATGGTTTGATAAGACTTTTCTTTGCGTCTCACCGGCCCGACCACCTCTCTACCAGCTTTTAGGTGCGATTTCCTCGGACTTAAAGGAGTAACCGAACCAGTGGTTGAATCTTGCCCCGGCCGGGGCATCCGCCATAATCCTGTCCCTGACGTCGTCATAGGGGCCCTGGTACTCGGGCATTTGTTCGCCTTCTTCATCGAAGACCATCACCATATCATTCTTTAACCTGATAATCTTCTGAATCATGCTTTCCCCCTTCACCGATTTTCTTTCCTGATTCTATCCTAGTCAGAAAATATTAATTCCGCATAAAAATCGGGTTAAAAATATATAAAAAAGATATACAATAGTGTTTATTTATCCGAGAAAGCGAAACAATTAACAATAACGCTAATTATAGAAAGTAAAAAAAGAGCCCCGATAAACCGGGACTCTTATATTTCCTAAGAAATTATATTTACGGTGATTTACGGCGTTTCCACCCGCCTCAGCTCGAAGACCACGGGGTTATCCGGGTCGGGGCAGGCGACCCGCGCTTTATCCGGGTCTTTCTCCCAGGGAAACGCCCCGCCGAACTGTAACACCTCAGCACAGGGAAAGAGGGTATTGAGTGCCCACGAGCATATCCCGTCCGTGGCCGTCTGGCCGATGACAAACTCGTCGCCGAGCTTATGACCGGCCTCGCAGCACCCCTTTTGAGATACTACCCTGGCGACTATCTTCGTCACATTAAGTCCTCCCCGCAGGCTGTTTGGCTTTTAGTTCCGTTCCCAGAATCTCCAGAAAATGGTGGCCGTCCCTGGTTACCTTTTGGCTGGCCGTGATTTCCAGTCGCTTTTTGAAGATGGGCCCATCGATAACGAGGGTGTGGTACTCCCCGGCCTCACCGCAGGGCGTGATGTCTTTACCCAGTGACGCCAGGAAGGCTCTATTTATCTTTTTCCCCAGTATTTCTTCTCCGAAGAGCTCGACCTTGGCGGCAACGACGATAGCGATAAAGCCCGCAGCGATGAACTCTTCCATCAGTTTATGCTGGTCTTC
>CAZXYV010000070.1:0-8055 GCA_964645025.1 uncultured Dehalococcoidaceae bacterium
TCGCGGGGGGATACGGCGCTGCTGTTCACCGTGCCCTCGGAGAGGTCGGCGGTAGCGATAATCTGGTTCTGGTTGTTCAGGTAAACCACCTTAAAGACCTCTTTCTTGAGGCCGCGCATGGCGTGGTAGAGATAATCGAACACCTCCCGGGACGACTTATAAAAAGGTTTGTCCAGTATTTTCGCCTTGAGGAACTCCCGGGCGACCTCCTGCACCAGCTTGATGCCGAAGGCGCTGTGGGCGCCGATACCTTCTATCTGCTGCAGTTCCTCCGTGGGCGCTTCGAGGACGCCGCGCAGCGTCTGGAAGCGTTTAATCGCCTCTTTAGCCGCCGCTTTACAGTCTTTTCGGGGTGTGCCCAGGCTCAGCAGCAGCTCGACGATTTCATAGTCGTGGAAGCCGCTCAGCCCGGATTTCAGGAACTTTTCCCGCAGCCTTTTGCGGTGTCCCAGGTGCATCTCTTCCGGTGGTTTTGTCTCTTTTTCCATGAGAATCCTTTTCGCCGATATTCTAGCACGTAGCGGGAAATGTTGCTAGGCCTGGTTATGTCAATTATTTCAAAGCTAAACCATCCGTCAGTCTTGACAGCCTGTACCTAAAGAGAGTATATTCAAACCGATGTCCGGCGAGGTCACATCATCCGGTCAATTATAGCTGGCATTATCTCATTAAAAGGGGGAAACAATCAAAAACATGGGGAAGATAAATGTTGCCATCATCGGCGTGGGCAACTGCGCCTCATCTCTGGTACAGGGCGTATATTACTATCAAAACGCCAAGGAAACGGAAGACGTACCCGGGCTCATGCACGTCAACCTGGGCGGCTATCACATCCGCGATATCAACTTCGTGGCTGCCTTTGACATCGATAAAAACAAGGTCGGTAAAGACCTGTCCCAAGCCATCTATACGAAACCCAATAACACCTACAAGTTCTGCGAGGTGCCCCATACCGGCGTTAAAGTACAGCGGGGCATGACGCACGACGGCCTGGGCAAATACCTGTCGCAGGTAATCCAGAAAGCCCCCTGGCCGACGGTTGATATCGTCAAGGTCCTCAAGGAGACCAATACCCACGTGGTTTTGAACTATCTGCCTGTCGGCAGTGAAATGGCCACCAAGTGGTACGTCGAGCAGGTATTACAGGCCGGTTGCGGTTTTGTGAACTGCATCCCGGTCTTCATCGCCAGCCGGAAGGACTGGGCTACCCGCTTCGCCGACCATGGGCTGCCGGTCATCGGTGATGATATTAAATCGCAGGTCGGGGCCACCATCGTGCACCGCGTGCTGGCCAACCTGTTCGTCGAGCGCGGTGTGAAACTGGAAAAGACCTATCAGCTTAACTTCGGCGGTAATACCGACTTTCTCAACATGCTGGAAAGGGAACGCCTCGAGTCCAAGAAAGTCTCCAAGACTAACGCCGTCACCTCCCAGTTGCCCTATAAAATGAACCCCGATGATATCCACGTCGGCCCCAGCGATTACGTACCCTTCTTGCTCGACCGCAAGTTCTGTCACATCAGGATGGAGGGGCGTACCTTCGGCGACGTTCCGCTGCTGGTCGAAACCAAGCTGGAGGTGTGGGACAGCCCCAACTCCGCCGGCGTCGTCATCGACGCTATCCGGTGCTGCAAGCTCGCCCTCGACCGGGGTTTGAAGGGAGCGCTCACCGCGCCGTCGTCCTATTTCATGAAAACGCCGCCGGTACAGTACACCGACGCCGAGGCACGTCAGCTGGTGCAGGAGTTTATCAAGACCAATGCCCAATCACTCCAGACTAAAAAGTCATCCCGAAAACCACGGGCTACCAAATAACTGCCGATGAAGATTGCGCTGGTATCGCCTTACGACTTTGCCCATCCCAGCGGTGTGGGTAACCACATCTCCCGCCTGGAGCAGCATTTAACGCGGATGGGCCACGAGGTGAAAATTATCGCCCCGGCCTCCAAAGCTATCTACACTATTGGTAACTGTTTTATCCGCATCGGCACACCAAGGCCTATACCGGTTAGCGGCTCTATAGCACGTATTTCGGTATCTGTCCGGCTGGAATCCCAGATAAATGAGGTCTTCGAGCGTGAAAAGTTCGATATTTGCCACCTCCACGAACCTTTGATGCCGACACTATGCACAACGGTGTTAAGGCTGAAACGCACGCCGATGGTCGGCACCTTCCATGCTTCCGGCGGTAAATCATGGTATACCATGTTCTCACCTATTATGAAGTGGTACCTGGACCGGTGGTTCAACAAGCTGGACGGCAGGATTTGCGTATCGCAGCCGGCCTATAACTACATAAACAAATATTTCCCCTCTGATTACACCATCATTCCCAACGGTATCGATACCCAACTCTTCAACAACGGGGTTAAACCTCTCGAAATATTTAATGACGGCAAGAAGAATATTCTCTTCGTAGGGCGGCTGGAAAAGCGCAAGGGATTCGATTATCTGCTTGAAGCTTACCGGCTCATCAAGCCCGAGATACCGGACTGCCGTCTTATCCAGGTGGGGCCGGGTGTCCGGCTACGCAAGCAATATGAAAAACGCATCAGACAATACAATATACCGGACGTAAATTTTATGGGCTACGTGGCATACGATGAACTACCGGCCTACTACAAAATCGCGGATGTGGCCTGTTTCCCGGCGACGGGGTGGGAAAGCCAGGGGCTGGTGCTGCTGGAAGCTATGGCTGTCGGCAAGCCGGTTATCGCGTCCGACATCGAAGGTTACACCACTGTGCTGACCGACGGCGTCGAGGGAATCGCGGTGCCGCCCCGTAACGTTGAAAAGCTGGCCGAAGCCATGCTGAAGCTCATTAAAGATAAACATCTCCGGGAGCAGATGGGCGCCCGCGGCAAACCCAGAGCGATGCAATTCGACTGGTCTCTGCTCGCCCAGAAATTGATTGATTTCTACACCGAGACACTGAACCGGGTGAACCACGAGAAAACGGTTACCGCAGCAAAACGCCCGCACGTAGGCGCAGCATCAGGGCAGCACTGAGCTATGTCAAAACTGGAAGCAATCCGCCAAACCATCTCCGACCACCTGGCTCCGCCGCTGGCCAGGCTACTGATTAAGACTCCACTTACACCCAATGCAATAACCTGGATCGGTTTTTTTATTACCGCCGGTGCCGCGGCCATCATCGTTACCGGAAACATGTTCACAGCCGGAATCGTCATGCTGGTAGCCGGATTATTCGATATGCTCGATGGCGCCGTGGCACGAATTAAAGGACAGGTTACCCGCTTCGGCGCGGTCTTAGATTCCACATTCGACCGTCTTTGCGAAGCGATGCTGCTGCTGGCCCTGCTGTACGTATTCGCGCGAGATAGTCAAATAATATGGAGCCTGCTTACCGGGATCGCCCTCGTTTGTTCCCTGATGGTCAGCTATATCCGCGCCCGGATAGAGGGACTCGGCGTGGAATGTAAAGCCGGTATTTTTACCCGGCCGGAAAGGGTCATCCTCCTGGCGCTGGGCCTGCTTCTTAATCAGATTAATTATGCCCTTATCTCCGCCGTGGGATTATTAGCCTTGTTGAGCTTCTATACCGTCATCGAAAGGCTGGTCTACGCCTGGCGGCAGCTTAAAGACTGACGTTAATAATAATCCGCCGGAATACCGTCAACATTTACCAATTTTGTACGTATTGTAGTAATCTCCAGCTAGCAGGTAAATACGCTGGCATTGCTTCGTCTGCTGTAGGCAGACGCCTATCCCGACGACAGGGTATTTAACAGCGCCCTCCACCATCCACCCCAGCTATAGACAATGCCTAGCTTTGATGGTAGAATAAATGGGTTTTGCCCGAGGAGGTGAAAATGACGGTTGCTGCTGTTATCGGCGCCCAATGGGGGGATGAAGGCAAAGGTAAAATGGTGGACATGCTGGCGGAGAAAGCCAAGTATGTGGTACGTTTCTCCGGCGGCGATAATGCCGGACATACGGTGGTCAATCCCTACGGGGAATTCAAGCTACGCCTTACGCCGTCAGGCATCTTTTATAAAGGCGTTACATCCATCATCGGAAACGGTGTCGTCATTAACCCCGCCGTATTGAATAGCGAGGTAGACGGCTTGAAATCGCGCGGTATCGATACATCCCGGCTTCTCATCAGCGACCGCGCCCATCTGATTATGCCCTATCATATCCTCATTGAAGGTCTTGAGGAAAAAGCTCTCGGAGATAAAGCCATCGGCACCACGCTCAAGGGCATTGGCCCCGCCTTTGCCGATAAAGTATCCCGGACCGGCCTCCGGGCCGGCGACCTCCTGGATAAGAAATACCTGCGGGAAAGACTTGCCCTGGCGCTGGAATACAAAAATCAAATATTGACTAAATTGTATGGGAAACCGGCCCTTTCTCTGGAGGAGATATTTAACCAGTATTGCCAATATGCTGACCGTTGGGCTGCATATATTTGCGACACCAGTGCCGTGCTGTCCGCGGCGATAGACCGCCATGAGCCAATCCTCCTGGAAGGCGCCCAGGGCATGCTGCTCGACCCGGATTTTGGTACTTACCCTTTCGGCACATCTTCCTCACCAATGGCCGCCGGGGCTTGCCTGGGAGCCGGGATAGCCCCCAATAAATTATCCCACATTATAGGTGTGTTTAAAGCCTTTCAGACCAGAGTAGGCGCCGGACCTATGCCTACCGAACTGAATGATAAAATCGGCGAGACCATCCGGGAGCGGGGCCAGGAATACGGCACCGTCAGCGGCCGTCCGCGGCGCTGCGGGTGGTTCGATGCCGTGGCGGCACGCCTTAGCACCCGGGTTAACGGCTTTGACTCAATGGCGATTACCCGTCTTGACATCCTTGACGTCCTGCCCGCTTTGAAGATATGCACCGCCTATAAGCTCGATGGCCAGACTATTGATTATTTTCCGGCCTCTATCGCCGCCCTGGAGAAGTGCCAGCCTGTCTATGAAGAGCTGCCGGGCTGGGAAAAGCCTACCAGCGATGCCCGTAAATTTAAAGACCTGCCCCAGAACGCCCAGCGTTATATCCATAGGCTGGAGGAGCTTATCGGCTGCCCGGCGAACCTGATTTCCGTGGGCAAGCGCAGAGAGGACACCATCGTCAGGAAGGCGATTTTTTAATCATGCCTATCATCAGACGAGCCATGGAAAAAGATATCCCCCGCATCCTGGAGCTGTACCGCCAGCTAGCTTTCGAACCGGAGAAGCACCGGGCGCCATCGCTTAACGATTGCCTTAAGGTCTTCCGGCAGATGAGCCAATACCCCGGCTACACGCTCCTGGTGGCCGAGGATAACGGCCTGGTGGTCGGTACCACGGTGCTGGCCATACTCCCCGGGTTTGCCCACGGTACCTCGCCCTTTGCCGTGGTGGAATACGTCGTCGTGGATGAAAAGTACCGCAGCAAGGGCATCGGCAAGCTGCTGATGGAGTCGGTGAAATCACTGGCTAAAGAAGCGGGCTGTTATAAAATAATGTTAACCAGCGACCTGCGGCGGGAGCGCGCCCATAAGTTTTATGAATCGCTGGGATACGAGGCTTCCGCGCACGGGTTTAGATATTATTTCTAGCCTGATTACATCTGAAGACCTGTTAGCCGCTTTACTCCAGGGCTACCCACACCTCTTCGCGTAACTTGCCGTCTACCGAGTGCGTGGTGTGCCCTTTACCCGTGGTATCTTCCAACAGCAGAACGCGACCGGGTCCGAAGCTGCGCTTTTGGCCGTCGCTGACGCCGAGCTCAACTTCACCGCTAAGGATAATGATACATTGCTTGCGGGATGCCGTATGCCAGTTCTCTTTTAAAGCGCCTTCAAAAACGCCGAAGGTCATACCGGAGGCTTTTAGAGGCTTTGACCTTTTAAGTACACCACCACGAAAATTTTCAAGTGGCACATCAACATCTTCAAAATGAGATTCGCCATCATTGCCGGGATATATACGCGTCACTTTCAAATCTGGAAACCTCCTGAACATGTTTTCTATAACTTATTCCCCTTTATTATTTCAGGGAATAGTTATTTTAACTTGCCTGCTTTCTCCAGAGATTGGATTATCTCCGGGTTGGACCGCGGGTCTTTGCCCTGGTAATAATCCGGCGAGGGATAGCCGAGCCTGAGCCGGATGACATTCCCTTGTTCCATAGCCGGCACCCATATCGTAACACCGTCAAAAGACTGTGAGGAAAAGGGTGACCAGAAGGCGCCCCAGTATATCGGCTTTTTGTCCACGCAGACCACGAAAACCTTGCCGGACAACTGGATTATCGGTTCCGTGATGCGCGTGTAAGCTCTTGCGGTCAGTTCTATCTCGTGGGTATCTTTGGCATAGGAAATAATGTCGTAAAGAGAAATTACAGGTGAATTCGCCAGCTCATAATGGCTTGATGACGCCATATCCGAGGCGCGTACATCATCGTGGTGCATGTAAATGGCAAATCCTCCCGATGCCGGATTTTGCGCGCCGCATCCGGCCATCCCCGGCGCGATTAAAAGCAACAGAGCGGCTGATATCCAGGCCAGTTTTCTCATTTATTAATCCTTAAACAGGAAGGGCAGGTTTTCCACCTGCCCTCTATCGAATATTAACTTTTGTTTTGTTCTATATCTTCAAATCAATGGTGTAGTTCTTGAGGGTGTTCTTAATCAGCTCCGCCGTCTTTTCATCCGGGGGGACAAGGGGCAGGCGCGGATTGCCTACCCTGAAACCCAGGTAGTTGAGCGCGTACTTAATCGGGCAGGGATTGGGTTTCTTGAATAAAGCGTTAACCAGAGGCACCAGGTGGCGGTGAATGGCCGCCGCCTCGGCGACTTTGCCCGCGAGTAATAGCTCCATCATTTTCTTGTACTGCTTGCCGGTGATATGCGTGGTCACGCCGATTACGCCGTAGCCGCCCAGCGCCATGATGGGAAAGGTATCGTTATCATTGCCGGACCATATATAGAAGTCTTTCCTGTCCCCGATGGCGTTAAGGGTATTGGCCACGTGCTCCATGTCTCCTTTAGCTTCCTTCACGCCGATGATGTTGGGTATCTTGCTCAACCGCCCGATGGTCTCCGGCTCCATGTTGATGACGACGCGCGCCGGTATGTTATACATGATGACGCCCAGCTTGGTGCTGGCGGCGATGGCCTTAAAATGCTGGTAGATACCCTCCTGATCGGGCTTATTATAATAAGGTACGACCGAAAGACAGGCATCCACGCCTATCTGCGTCGCCTTTTCCGTAGCTTCGATAGCCTCGGCGGTGCTGTTGCTGCCGGTATAAGCGATAACATTTCCCTTGTTACCGACCGCCGACTTTATCTCTTTGAACAGGCGCTCCTCTTCCTCCCAGGAAAGCGTTGGCGCCTCGCCGGTGGTAGCCCCCACCACCAGCCCGTCATTGCCCGCATCGAGCAGGGCTAATGCCAGCTTTTTAGCCTGCTCATAATCCAGGTCCTGCCCCTTGTTGTCCTTAAAGGGGGTCACCATGGCGGTCAATAAACGTCCCAGTTTTTTCATCTTCGTGGCCTCCTTACAGACCTAATAAATTATCCAGACCGTAGATATATTCCTTACGTTTCATGACCTCTTTAATCGCCAGGATAACCCCGGGCGTATAGCATTCCCGGTTGATAGTATCATGGCGGATGGTCAAGGTCTGCCCCGCCCCGCCGAAAATTACCTCCTGATGCGCCATCAGGCCCGGTAGGCGCACGGCATGAACATTAATACCCCCGGACGTTTCACCGCGGCTGACGGACGCCGCGCCCTGCGCCGCCGGTGGCAGGAAAGGCTTTCCTTTAGCCTCGGCCATAGCGCGGGCGGTGGAAAGCGCCGTCCCGGAAGGCGCATCTAGCTTGCGGTCATGGTGGAGCTCGATGATTTCCGCGTGGTCGAAGAATTTCCCGGCTATTTTCGCCAGGTGTATCATCACCACAGCGCCGAGGGCGAAGTTCGGGGCGACGACGATGCCGATTTTCTTGGATTTGGCCAGACGCTCTATCTCGCCAAGCTCGTCGGCGGTAAACCCCGTTGTCCCGATGACCATATTGACACCCTGCCCGGCGGCAATGCG
>CAZXYV010000071.1:0-8040 GCA_964645025.1 uncultured Dehalococcoidaceae bacterium
CAGGATATGGTCCAGTACTTCGCGCTGCTCGTCGCGGAAAAGCGACTTCAACGAGTAGGTAGAGCTGCCGAAATACTTATCCAGCAGCCGGATAACCCCCGTAAAATCGGCGGAGGCGCAGGTCTTCGTTATTTCCTGCATCATGGCCTGATACATCTCTTCACCGCGGTAGTGACGTACGCCGGCGTTAATCACATGGCCACCGAGATGGAAAACCCCGTAGCTGATGACGGCGGACTCGCCGGTAATTTCCGATGTCACCCGGGACCGGCCGACCACCAGCCGGGTCTTACCGCAATCCGTGGTGCGGTAGTCCTCGTTTTTCACAGAGTAACAGTATATTTTGTTATCATCACTGTATTTCTCAAAAAAGGAGTTAATTCCGTAGTGGGCAGCTACCCGGGTAAGGTCAATCATGGCCGGCTTGACCAGACTTTCATAGATGCGGCGGCCGTCACCCTGCTCCGGAATGTTGCTCTTCGCCTGTTCCAGAATCTTGAGAAAACTCTCTTCAATATTATCACCGAACAGGTCCTGTGCCAGCTGTACCACCCGCCCGGCGTATTGCATGACCTGCACCGGCTCGAGGCGGGACAGCTCATCGAAGAACCAGCCGCAGCTGGTGTACATCAGCATGGCGTGGCGCTGCAGCTCCAGGAGCTTGAGGGCTGTTACCTTCTCATCATCGTTCAAGCTATGGGAGGCATGTTTATCGAAAAATCGGGCGACACTGGCCGGCGAGCGGTCGAGAATGACGTCGATATACCCATCACGGGCGGCCCAGGGGTCTTTCAGCAGCGGGCGGGCCTTTGCCTCATAGCGGGGGTCCAGGGTATCCCGCAGCATGTCGAAGGCGTTGCGGAGCGGCGTCCGCCACTTCTGGTTCCAGTCCGGGTGGTTACCGGAGCCGGTGGTATCACCGCAATCGCTCCACCAGCGGTCGATGCCGTGCACACAGCTCCAGGATGTCTTTTCGATAATTTTGACCTCGTGGGTAGGGGGATACTTTTCCAGGAACTCACCGTAGTTGGTAATTCTGGCCAGGTCGTTCGCCTCGATATAGTGCAGGGCGAAGGCCAGCGCCATGTCCGCGAAACGGTGGTGATGCCCGTAGGTCTCGCCGTCGGTGGCGATGTGGACGAGCTGCGCCCAGTTTCTTTTATCCGAGAACATGCCGGTGAGCCGTCGGGCGAAGGTCTCGCCGCTTTTCAATATATCTTCAAAGGCCACGGCGTTGGAGAGCGGGCCATCGTAAAAGAAGATATTCATGCGGCGGCCGGAAGGCATCTCGGTGACATAAGCCCGCGTGGGGTCGATAGCCGCGTGGCCGACATCCCTCCAGTTCTGCGCGCCGAGACGCCTTACTTTCGCAGCCTGGTGCGGGGCCAGCACCGTGAAGCGGATGCCCAGCTCGGCCATGATGTCGAGCGTCTCATAATCGACGGCGGTCTCCGGCAGCCACATTCCCTCCGGTTGGCGCCCGAAGCGGTACGCAAAGTCCCTTATCCCCCAGAGTACCTGGCTGTACCGGTCGCGGTGATTGGCCAGGGGCATGATGATATGGTTGTAAGCCTGCGCCATGGCCGAGCCGTGACCGGAAAAGTTCCGCCGACTCTGGCGGTCAGCCTCGACAATCGCTTCATGGACGTCGGGAGCCTGCTTTTCCAGCCAGTCGAGGAGGGTGGGACCGAAGTCGAAGCTCATCCTGGCATAGTTGCTGACAATCCGGTCGATATACCCGTCCTTGTCCAGGATACGCGACGAGGTATTGGGGAGATAGCATTCGGCGGTGACCCTCTCGTTCCAGTCATGGTAAGGATAGGCCGAGTCCTGCCACTCGACGCTTTCCAGCCAGGCGTTCTCCCGCGGCGGCTGATAGAAATGCCCGTGGATGCAAATGTAGCGTTCGACCATCGCAATCCCTTTCTATTTTATCTAGTTAAATTAAAATATTTGAATACCAGCCGGCGCCACATTTATTATTCATCGGTAACAGGATGCTTATAGTGGTAAGGGACGTTGTGGATATGGTCTGGATAGGGATGGAAAGCCGTGGGTGGGGCGTCGGCATCGGCGACAGGCATCCATCCCATCAAAGGCATGTTGAGCCAGCCATCCTCGAACGGCGAACAGAAAGTGTTGTTCCAATGTAGAAGCGAAAATTTCCACCGGCCGTTTTCCTTAACATATTTATTCTCATAATAGCCATGCAGCCATTCCTGTCGCGGGAAAGCACCGTATGGCTTACATTCACAGAGCCACGTCTGCCATCTGCCCTTCGCTGTCTTGCCGTCCGGTGATACATCCACCACGCCACCGATCTGCATGACGATGAACTGCATCCAAGGCGGAGCAGGAGGCCTGTTCCTTCTGCCTATCATGTCCACATAGACCCTTTCAACCCCTTTTTTGCCATAAAATACGCCATGGTCGACTATCTCCACGGACTCGGCGTTATCAGAAAAAAGGTCGACGATTTCCGCCCACATATTAGTGTCAAAATAATACCCGTATTTCTTTTGCAGGTGTTCAATTTCCTGGATGTCTTCCTGTAATTGTACCTGTTTTTCCAGTTCTTCCAGATTCATATTTCACCACCTTTTCAGGTATGTTTTTTTATTCACCGGTTACCGGGTGCTTGAAAGGATAGGGGACATGATACCCGGAGGGGTAAGGATGATAAGCTGTAGCCGGGGCATCTGCATGGGGAAAGGGGGTATCCGATAGCTTCGGCACTTTTAAAAAACCCCTCTCGAAAGATGTCCAGTAAGTGAGGTTCCAATGCAGCTTCTTGAAATACCACTTCCCGTTTTCCTTCACATATTCGTTATTGTAGACACCGAACTGCCACGTTTGCTTTTTCGTACCGCCGAAAGGCCGGCATTCGAACGACGGGGTGTACCAGCGCCCTTGCGCGGTTTTTCCGTCCGGGGCGACATCGATGACACCCTGCGATTGCATGACCTCGAAAAACATCCATCCCGGCCGGGGCATACCTACCATACGTCCGTACATTTTTCTCACCGCCTCCTTGCCCCGGAACACACCATGGTCGGTAATTTCCACCGACTCGGTATTCTCGGAAAAGAGGTCGATGACCTCCGTGTACATCGAGTTATCGAAGTAGTAGCCGTACATTCTTTGCAGGTTTTCTATTTCCTGTATGTCTTCCAGCAGGGTTACCTGCTTTTCCAGTGATTCCAGGTTCATCATGCGCCGCCTTTTCTCTATTTGCCGGTGATAGGGTGCTTCCAGTGGACCGGGAAATGATAACCGAAGGGATAGGGGCGCCAGGTTGTGGGAGGGGCATCCGGCGGTACCTTCTGGCTGGGCCCATTATGGCCGACAACCGGTGTCTTAAGCCAGCCGTCTTCATACGGGGTACGGAAATTAAGGAAGAAATGTAGCTTTTTAAACTTCCACCTGCCGTCTTCTTTGACATACTCGTTCTCATAAATGCCATGCGCCCACAACTGCCTCAGTTCACCCTCATGCAGGTCCAGCGTGGGCCTGGCTTCCACGAAGAAGCCGTACCAGCGCCCCCTGGCGTTTTTGCCGTCTGGGTCGACCGTGACCACGCCCTGTATCTGCATGCCGATGGACATATAGCCGACCCTGGGTTTGGTGTCCTTGCCCCCCTTGATAAGGTCGATGTAATACCGGCGAATGCTTTCCTTGCCCTTGTAAACGCCATAGTCGCATTCCTCGACGGATTCAGCCTTATCGCTGAAGAGGTCGACAACTTTTTCCCACTCGCCGTAATCGCAGTAGTAGCCGTAGATTCTCTGGAGTCTTTCGATTTGCTTGATGTCTTCCAGCTTCTGAATCCTTTTCTGTAATTCTTCCAGTGTTGCCATGACTATCCTCCTTTGATATTATTTTTCTGATGCGCTTGATATTTAATCATCATAGGGTTCCGGTGGCGGGGGTTGCATGATATTTATCCGGTACCGACTATACGGCATGAAATAGGTGGTCGGCTTATCCGGAATATTTTCGGGATTGCCGGCAATGCTGGCACCGATGGGCTCTTCCACCCAGCCCTTTTCATAAGGACACATGAAAGCGAGCCGGTAGGCAAACTTGAAGATTTTCCATTGTCCATCCTCTTTCACATACTCCATGTCATATTTCCCCAGGCACAGGAACTGCTTATAAGAATCGCCCCTCACGAAACTGCAATACCCGTGTGAGTGCCAGACCCCTCTGGCTTTGGTACCCGCCTTATTAATTTCGATAACTGGATTGACGGTCATATGTAGCGCCAGGCGTCCGGGAGTCATCATTCTTTTTTCACTAAAGGCCGTGTTCCAGAATCTGGTAATGCTTTCAATACCCTCATAGACACCGCTGTCTTCTATCTCCAGGGTAACTCCCGGTGTTTTTTGAGCAAAAAGCGCCGGGACTTCTGAAGTTTTGCCGATATAATACAGGTGGGCATAGCGAGACTGCAATTTCCATATTTCTATATAATCTTTTGCCCAGGCTCCCTCGGCCACCTGCTCCTGGAGCTTTTTTACCTCGGCTTCCAATTGTTGCAGAGTCATTACCATTTTGACCTCCTGTAATAAATTTTAAATACAGTATTTAAATAAATTCTTATGAGGTGTCAGGTTAGGAAGCCGGTGTCCGGGCGGACTACATTATGATGAATCCTGTCTCCGATAGTGCACTTTCCTTTAGAAAAAAGAGATGATAACACCATCTTACTTAATCCTTTGTCCGCCCTTTATTAGATTTTATCTCATTTTCTTTATTTCTCTTAGAATATCACTAACCTCGCTCAGACGGCAAAACTCTTCCAGCCCGTAGCGCGCCTTCCGTTGCCAGCTCGGGAACTTATCACCGGTACCGGGTATATTCTGCGCTTGAGTCTCCAGCCACAGGTCTTCCACGTTAACCAGGACGGTAGGCGCCTCGCTGGCGCTCAGGAATGCCAGGCACGCCTTCAGAGCCGAGCGGGTGCCGTGGCCCGCTTTCTGAAGGAAATTATGACACTTTAAAAAGTCTGTGAGAGCGTTCTTGGTGGCCCGGCGGTTCTCTTTTTCAACTCTGCCTTCTTTTCCGTCCAGAAGTCCCAGCCTGCCATTTTCCTTGATATCCGCGCCCTCCCAGAAAGAGGCGAAGGGCGGCATATCATGGGTGTTCAGGCTGGCGATACAGTTACGGGGGACACGGCGGGGCGTCCGTGCGCCGCCATCAGCGAGTTCATAGTATAAAATGTACATGCGGTGCAGTCCGTGCCGGGCCATGGTCGGCCGGATGTAGCCGGGCACGATACCCAGGTCTTCGCCGACGATGACGCTGCGGTAACGATGCGACTCCACCGCCAGGATGGCGTAAAGCTCCTCGGGACGGTAGCGCACATAGACGCCTTGCCTGGCGTCAAGCCCGCCGGGAATCCAGAAGAGCCGGTGGAGCCCCATGACGTGATCGATGCGGAGCATCGCGGCATATTGAAGATGATGGCGTAGATAATCGATAACGTAGCAATAGCCCTGCTCACGCACTTTTTCCGGGTGGAGGGGCGGGAATCCCCAGTTTTGCCCGGTGGTAAATACGGCGTCCGGCGGCGCCCCGGCAGCCGCACCATCCGCAAAGATGTGGCGATGGCGCCACACATCATAGCCGTCCGGGTGGACGCCCAGGGGTAAATCAAAATACATTTTAACGCCTTTTTGACGCGCTTTTTCGGCCAGCGCCCGGACCTGTTGCCGGGCCTGCCACTGCGCGTACAGGTGGTAGTTTTTCACATCTTCGTCGTAGTCAGCGGCGCCTAAAACGCCATCGCGTAAGCGTTGCGGCCATGAACCCCACGGTTTTCTCCGTTTTTCCATGACCGCCCGGAACCGGGCGTACTCTTCAATTTGCGGATTGTCTTGAGAAAAGCGCTGGAACTCTCCGAGGCGCGCCGTGCCCGCATCTAACAAACATCTACTAAGTTGCGTCATGACCTTGCGTTTCAGGGACATGATGCGGCGGTAGTCCACCAGCGCCTGCCCCCGCAGGCTTTCGATTTCCGCCGTGAAAGATGCGGACTGAATTAACTCCCGCGCCGCCGGGCATTGAGATAACTCCGGTATCCGGTTGATATCAATATAAAACTCGTTCCAGAGCAGCCGGCTGACCGGCGCGTAGGGGCTGGGGTCGTAAGGCTCATCAAGAAAGACCGGCAGCAGCGGGAGCGTCCCGACGCAATTGCCCCCCTCCCCGGCTACCCAGTCCAGCATCGCGCCCAGTCCGGGGTAATCGCCACTGCCCCAGCCGTTTTTAGTCCTTAAGGCGTAGAGAGGCATGAAAGCCCCCCAGACGCGGTTATTTTTCCCACCGGGAGGGGAATAGGTCTGGCGGGGCGCTGAAATTAGCATCGTCTTACATGACTTGCCCTTGATCTCGAAGAAGAATCTATGATAGCCGAAAGGCAGGCTCTCCGGCAGCGTCAATTTCCGGACTACATAACGCCGGCCTTCCACGACGGCGCTTTCGAGGACAGGCAGCTCGCCGGCCGGCCATTTCCAGTCGAAGCTTTCCCCCGATTCCAACTCCAGTCGCCCGGTGCAGGGCGCCTCAGCTAAATCAGACGGAAGCGAGATTGTGATTACCGGCCGTTCGCCGTTCCAGGCCGAAGTTACCGGCTCCAGTACCTGCTGTCGCTGGTACTGCACCCTTTCGCGCAGGGCCGTGGCAACATCGTTCAAAGACGCCACCGGGGCACCGAGCGCCCGTAGCGCCGCCAGCAGGCTCTCCACCGTGGCGGTTTGCCGGCGGTGATGGACACCATAAAAAGCCGTCTGGACGCCATAAAGGCGGGCCAGCCGGTAGAGCTGACCGGTTGATTTATCGTTATTCATTGCTGCTATTTCGTTGTTATGCTATTTTAGCATAATACGACAACCCGTTACCGCTATAAAAACAAGTTTTATAAAAGCTCCTCTTGTCAACCGCTACGGTTATGAGGTATACTAATACGGTTTTTATCCTATTATTAGGCTGGGAGGAGGACCCATGGAACAGATCATTTACCCTAAGTGCCAGAAATGTAATTCTGGAGACCTTGTACCTCTATCCGATTTCGGCAGTCAGGGCGCAGCTATCCATTACAAGGCCTGGGTTTGCACCAATCCTGATTGCGGCTACAACCTGAAAATCAGGAACGGTGATGTCTATAGAGACGAACCGATTATGAGCGGTTCGATGCACAACTCCCGCCCCCGGTAATATTACTTGAGTTACCTTAAAATCGGGAATAACCACGGATGGTAATTGTGCTTCCTCCGGTTACGAATCTCAAGAGGGTAGCACTTGACCTGCTTTTCCCGCGGTGGTGCATCGGCTGCGGCAGGGAAGGCGAATATATCTGTAATTCCTGCCGCCAGACGCTTAAGATTATTACCCCTCCCGTCTGCCCCAGGTGCGGGCGTCCCCAATCAGCGGAGCCGACTCAGGACGGATGCCCCGGCTGTGCCGGGTGGCAGGCCGGGATAGACGGTATCCGTGCCCCGTTCCTGTTCGATGGCGTGATACGCGACGCCATTCATGAGTTCAAGTACCGCAACCTCAGGGCGCTGGCAATTTCACTGGCGGGACTGATGCACAATTATCTGGCTGAAAATCCTGTCCCCGGTGATGTCCTGGTGCCGGTGCCGGTGCACACGAGAAGGCTCCGGGAGCGCGGCTACAATCAAAGCGCCCTGCTGGCCCGGGAGCTGGGCAGGCTCAGCGGTATTACGTTGGTTGAGGACTGCGTTGTCCGCCAGCGATACACCCCTCCCCAGGCAAGGTCGGCCGGTATCAACGAGCGACGTAACAATGTCTCCGATGCCTTCGCCTGCCGCGACGGCCGCCTTCATGGTAAACAGATTATCCTCATCGACGATGTATCGACTTCCGGGGCCACCCTTAACGCCTGCGCCGTGGCGCTCAAGGCCGCCGGGGCCGCTACGGTGTGGGGTCTGGTCATCGCTCTGGAACTGTAAAAAAATAAATTCCCAGGAGTTTGAAAGATGGAGCTACACATCGCCGGGACCAACATGGAAATAA
>CAZXYV010000072.1:0-7877 GCA_964645025.1 uncultured Dehalococcoidaceae bacterium
GCGTAGGAGTCGCCGGCCTTCGGGCCAGGTTCATGGCGAACAATCCCAGCCCCAGGGCTAAAGCGTCGGTCAGCATATGGCCGGCGTCGCTTAAGAGGGCCAGGCTGTTGCTAAGGATACCGCCGATGACCTCGGCGACCATGATAACCAGCACCAGGACCAGCGTAATCTTCAGCGGCCGGGTGGTAACGGAATTCAAATGCTCTTCTTCATGATGGTGCATACAACTATTAACACTTTAACGCGTTGGGGAACAAGATTCAAGGATAAGTTGGTTTATTGAGCCAGTCCCAGAATTTTCCCAAGCTGTTCGATTGAATACTTGCCCGGCAGCTCGTGACTGGCAGCTAGCTTTTCCGAAATCTCTACCAGCTTCTGGTTCAGGGGCGCTTCCAGGCCCAGTCTTTTCGCCACCCGCACAATCTCCCCGTTGAGAAACTCGGTCTCGATGCTTCCCTGGCGGCGCGCCAGGCTCTGCCACGTCGAGCTCTGGGCTTCGGTGTGAAGCTGGCCGCGCACGGTGTTCGTTTCCGGCCAATCACTAGCAACCTGCCCCTGTGATATCCACTTTATACCGGCCTTTTCCACGATTAACCGGGCTTCCTCGAATACGGCACGATAGAGCGACCTCGTGTTTCCCCTTTCATCGCCCGTGATAGCGCCGATGGCGTTGCTGAGATTGGCCATGAGTTTACCCCATTTATAGGGCATGACGTCAGCCGAAGTCCTGATAAGGTAACCCGCCGCGCGCAGGTCTCCGGCCACTGTGTCGACTAACGGGTCGGTTCGCTCAGGGTACCGCCCGATGATGTACCACCCCGGCGGGTCGCGGCGGGCGATGACTTCGCCATCGTTCAAATACACTGCACCGACCCGTACCATGACGCCGTAGACGTTAGGAAAATACCGGGACGCTATTTCCTCGTTACGTACCCCGTTCTGGAAACAAAAAATCGGTACGTCGGCGGTTATCTTTTTAAGGTCTTTCAGAGCCTGTTCGGTATCCTGCCCCTTCATACAGAGGCAAACGACATCGCCCGGAGTAAAATCGACCTGGTCCGGACCGGTGACAGCCGGAATTCGTAGCACATAGATTTCAATCGGCGTGATAAGACGCAGGCCCTGATTTTTAATGGCGGTTACATGTCCCGGCCGTCCGATAAGGACAACCTGATGCCCAGTACGCGCGAGGTGGCCGCCCATGATACTGCCGATACCCCCGGCTCCGTAGATGATGTATCGCATTCCTGACCTCCGTTTTTAAAGACGATGTCGCCCGCAGACTAACACAACCACCGAAGCCAAATCTATCTGGAAATCAGGCAGTTCCCCGCCGGATAATAATGCCGTACATGTGCAAATTATTATGGCATTTTTCGACAATGGCGATTTCCGCTTCGGTGCAGCCGATGATAAGTTTTGTCTCGGAATCCCTTTTCGTCATATCTACCGTAGCCGCAATGGCGGTCAGCCTGCGGTGCGGGGCTGAACCTATCCAGACATCGATGCCGTCACCATCGCCGCCTTTAGTGCCTTTGAGATAACCGTAATCCAGCGGGAATATCAGGTCGGGGTACCTGGAGTGCGCTGTCCCTTTCGGTCTATCAATGACGATTTCCGATGATTTGATCAGCTCGTCCAGTCGCGACCAGAAAGTCTCATTCATATGATTATTTAACCTATCTATATCGGCCGGATGATAGCGCGGCAGGGGGCGGCATCGCCCTGGTGCAGGCGGAGCGGCACTGCCATGAGCTCATAGCGCCCGGCTTTCACCCCTTTGAGATTTACCTCTTCGAGGATAGAGACACCGTTTTCCAGGAACGTCAGGTGTACCACCCGGTTATCTTCCCGGTTTTCGTACCCGCCCACGGTGATATAGTCGATACCGACCAGCCGGACTTTTTTCTTAGCCAGGAAACGCGCCGCCTCATTAGTGATATAGACATAGGGCGTGACGAACTTGTCGGAATCGTAGACCCAGGACGAGTTTTTCGTCTTGAAGAGGATGCGCTCCCCGGGCTGGATATCGTAAGGCTTGAGCTCGGCGGGCTTTATCGATACAGTATCCTTAATCGCGATGACGCGCGCCGGCCCGATGAAAGTGTCCAGGGGCAGCGCGTCGATGGTCGTCCCGTCTTTGAAAAAGTGGCGCGGGGAATCGATATGAGTGCCGGTGTGGGAAATCATGGTTATCTGCGCCATGGTGACCGGGGCGCCTTTATCCGGGTCGCGGACAAGCTTTATTTTCACCCGCGGGTCATTAGGCCCGCCCACCATGCCGGCATATATCGGCAGCGAGATATCTATCCATTCCGATTTTGCTTTTGCCATTGTGCCTCCTTTAAATTTTTTTATATTTATGGTTGACTTACCCTGTACTTTGCTCTCCCCTCCTCATACAAATCCCCACCGTAAATATCGTTAATGACCGTCGCCGGGAAGTCTTTCACTTCGAGGCGGAGGATTGCTTCCGGGCCGAGGTCAGCATAGGCGACCACATCTGACTTTACGATATTCTTTGATAAGAGCGCGCCGGTGCCGCCGATAGCCGCCAGGTAGACGGCTTTATTCTTTTTCATAGCGTCCCTGACCTGCACCGACCGGGGCCCTTTGCCGATTATCCCTTTTAATCCTGCGGCGAGCAGGCGGGGCGTGTACTCGTCCAGGCGGGTACTCGTCGTCGGTCCTGCGGAGCCGATGACACGGCCGGGTGGCGCCGGGGAGGGGCCGACATAATAAAGCGTCTGCCCCTTGATGTCAAATGGCAGCGGTTCCCCTCGCTCCAGGGCTTCTATCATCCTTTTATGGGCAGCATCACGGGCGGCGTACATCACGCCGGAGAGGAGAATCCTGTCTCCGGCCTTGAGTTCCGTTATCGCCTTTTCCGTTAAGGGTAGCGTTTTTTTTCCCATAATTTAGTCTTTTCCGACATTACCCCTGTGACTTCAAAATCCCTCTCAATCTCCCTTTATCAAAGGGAGAGGTAATCCTGTCCCCCTTTCGTAAAGGGGGATAAAAGGGGGATTTTGTTGCTTCAAATAATCATCACAGTACAATTTCCCTATGTCTCGCGCTGTGGCACTGGAGGTTGACCGCTACCGGCAGGCTGGTAATGTGAGTGGGAAAGTCCTCCACATGCACGGCCAGGGCGGTAATTCGCCCCCCGTAACCCGCCGGGCCGATGCCCAGATTATTGACCTTCTTCAAAATCTTTTTTTCTAGGTCGGCTATTTCCGGGTCCGGGCTGGGTTCGCCTACCTTTCTCAATAAAGCGTGCTTGGCTATTGACATCGCTTTCTCTGCCGTGCCGCCGATGCCTACCCCGACGATTACCGGGGGGCAAGGCCGACTCCCCGCTTCATCCACGACTTTAACGACAAACTCTATCACCCCCTGCCTCCCCGCCGCCGGCAGCAGCATGCCCAGCCGCGCCATATTTTCCGCGCCGCCGCCCTTGGGCATGACGGCGATTTTCAGTCGGTCGCCGGGGACGACTTCCGTATGAATGACGGCGGGGGTATTATCCCCGGTATTAGTCCGGGCGGAAAAGGGGCGGGATACTATGGAACAACGTAAAAAGCCCTCTTTATAGGCGCGTCGTACGCCTTCGTTAACGGCCGCATACAGGTCTCCATCCGTGATATGAGCATCCTGCCCTAGCTCCAGAAAGACGATGGCCGTCCCGCAGTCCTGGCAAAGCGGAACTTTCTCGGCGCCGGCAATGCCGGCGTTCTTCAAGATAGTATCGATGACTTCACGGCCAAGGGGTGACTCCTCATCGCGGTGGGCTTTTTCCAGGGCGGCCAGCACATCGTTATCCAGCTCGCAGTTGGCCTTTTTAAGAAGATTGGCTACGGCTTCGGTCACGGCAGCGGCGCTAATCTGGCGCATAATGGTTATTCACCCTTCTGCGGCTGGGCCAGCAGTTTCCTGAGCTCGATAATCATTTCCGGTACATCTATCTTCACCGGGCACCTCTGCCGGCAACGCCCGCAGGTCAGACAAGTGTAAGCGATGGAAGCCGCCTTTTCCATGTCCTGGCTGACGATGGCCGCCCAGACGGCGCCGATTCCGGCAAAATATTTGTCCCCGAAATGGCCGGCGGTGACTGCGAAAACGGGGCACTCGTATAGGCAGCCGCCGCAGCGCAGGCAGTAGAGCGCCTGCCGCAGCCTGGGTGATTTAGCCAGCCGCGTCCGGCCGCCGTCCAGGAAGATAACGTGGAACTCTTTCGGCCCGTGAGCGCCATAGGTGGTCACCTTCTCGATGTCACCGGTCTTGCTCGGGCCGGATATCAGGCTGACGTAAGAAGGCACCGTGTAGTTGGCATAGCGCCAGGTAACCTCGGCGACTTTACAGGCATCGGAGATAGAGGGCACCAGCTTTTCCATCCCTACTAAGGCGATGTGCACCAGCGGCGCGCCGGTTGAAAGGCGGATATTGCCCTCGTTTTCGATGATAAACAGCGTGCCGGTCTCGGCGGCGACGACGTTGGCCCCGCTGATGCCGATATCGGCCTTGAAAAATTTGTCCCTGAGAAAATCTCTGGCGGCGCTTACCATGCTAGCGATGTCCGCATCCGGCGCTATTTCCTGTCCCATGACCTTGGAAAAAAGGCGGGCGACATCCTCCCGGGGCACATGGATGGATGGCGAGGTGATATGCATCGGCTTGGAGCCCATTTTCTGGATGATGAACTCGCCGAGGTCGGTCTCATAAACTTCGTTGCCTTTCTCTTCGAGATGCTCGCGCAGACCGATTTCTTCGCCGGTCATCGTCTTCCCCTTGACGATGAGCTTGCCTTTTCCCACCAGGCCGGAGATAATCTCCAGAGCCTCATCCGCCGTACGGGCGATATAGCCCTTCCCCTTGTTTTCTTCGATGGCGGCGATGGCCTGGCGTGTGAGCTTCTCCATATCGGGGATAGCTTTTTCCTTTATTGCCCTGACTTCCTCCGCCATAGCCACCGTGTGGGGGAACTTTTCAAGGGCGTTCTTAACATTACCGCGGAAGCTCTTGATGGCCCGCGTCAGCGCCAGCCGGAGCCGGTCGTCCCGGGCCGCTACCATAATCTCTTTTTTATATTCTTTAAAGCCCGATGTCTTCTTCATGATTCCATCGCCGTGGCGATAACCTCTGACAAATCAAGCACCTCGATGCCTTCGACCTTGAGCTGGCGTAGCCCGTCTTTCAGCTGCATGATACAGCCCGGACAGTGCGTCACGATTATCTCCGCGCCTGTCTCCATGAGCTCCCGTGTCCGGTTGACCGCCAGCATCTGGCTTAATTCCGGAAAGACGGCTTCAAAACCTCCGCCGCCCCCGCAGCAGGTCGCCCATTCTCCGTGCGTCCAGTCCGTCTCCACGAGCGTGATATTCTCGATGGCTTTTAATATCTGGCGCGGTTCATTGACGAGTTTTAAAAAACGTACCAGCTGGCACGGGTCATGATAGGTCACTTTTACTTTGCGGGGAAACCGCAACTTGTGCGAGGCGATTTCCCCGGCGACCACTTCCAGGAAATGCCTTACTTCCAGGTCATAGCCGTCCACGTACAGCGGGAAGAGCTTCGCAAGGGCGTGAGTGCAGTACGGGACGATGCCGATAACCTTCTTCACGCCGGAGGACTTGAGCTTTTGGTATGCCTGGCGGGCATTAACGGTAAAATCATTCTGCAGTCCGGCCTGGAAAAGTGGCGCCCCACAGCACGGTTCTTGTTCAGCCAGGTAACCCGGCCGGATGCCCAGATTACGGAGCACTTTCACGGCCGCTTCCAGCGGCTTGACCTCATTATCCCCGATGTGTGATAGGACATTGCTGTATATCCCGGGCAGATTTAACCCCAGCTTCTTCTGAAAGCGGGCAAAACGGAGCGGCAACTCGGCGCCGATGACACTTTTGTCTATCCCCCGTACCAGAGACATCAGCGCTTCCAGGTGTTCAGAAAACTGGTAGCCGCAGCCGGCATAGAAAATCGTTTCCGCCCGGTCCGGAATCTCCAGTCCCTGGGCCCACCGGGCGCTCTGCTCCTTGGTGACGCCCAGTATATTCTTTCGGGAGATAATGTTATTGGCGAGGTAGGTCAGCCCGGGAGGAACTAAGTCATTTTCCATAAAATATTTTCAACTCCAGCTACTAATGATACATCCTCGGATGACGTCTCGCAAGTTAAAGAAAGGGGGCAAAGTATTTTATTTAAATTATCAACTCATTTTTGAAACATTATTTCATAGTATTATTTACTTCTCTCCTTTTTCATGTTACAATACGCCTGAAAAACCACTTGACCCCAGGTTATCAGGTATATTATAGTGTGGGGAGAAAAACACTTGACCCGGTGTTTAAGGATATAATATAGTACGAGGGGCTTGATATGTCAGCATTATTAGAAGTAAAAAACCTGGAAACCCAATTTAAGACCGAAGCCGGTGTTGTCAAAGCTGTTGATGGGGTATCCTATTACATCGATGAGCAGGAAATCGTCGGTCTGGTAGGTGAAAGCGGCTGCGGTAAATCCGTCAGCCAGCTGTCCGTGATGCAGCTTATCAGCGCCCCGGGGAAAATCGCCGGCGGGGAGGTGATTTTCGAAGGGCAGAACCTCCTCCGGTACGAGGCCAACGGCCCGCAGATGCGCTCCGTACGCGGCGCCAGGATAGCCATGATTTTCCAGGAGCCCATGACATCGCTCAACCCGGTCCTTACCATCGGGCAGCAGCTTACCGAGATGCTGGTACTGCATATGAAGATGAGCGATGACGCCGCCCGTAAAAGAGCCATCGAGTTGATGAGCCTGGTAGGTATTCCAGCCGCCGCCAGCCGTATCGATGATTATCCCCATCATTTCAGCGGCGGTATGAGGCAGAGGGTCATGATTGCCATGGGTCTCTCCTGCAACCCCAAAATCCTTATCGCCGATGAACCGACCACCGCCCTGGATGTCACCACGCAGGCGCAGCTGCTGGAAATGATGAAAGACATGGTCACGCGCTTCCGTGCTTCGCTGGTTATCGTGACCCATAATCTGGGCGTCGTCGCCCGTTATGCCCAGAGAATTTACATCATGTATGCCGGCCGCATCGTCGAAGAAGGCACCACCAAAGATATCTTCGGTAGCCCGCGCCACCCCTACACGGTGGGACTCCTCAAGTGCATACCCAGACTCGATGAAGAGGAAGGCAGGAAGCTCGTCCCCATCGATGGACTGCCCCCCAACCTGATACGTATGCCGCCTACCTGCGCCTTCCTGCCCAGATGTTCCAGCAAAATTGATATATGTATGCGGGAACCGTGGCCGTCACTTAGTTCTGTAAATGGTGACCGTAATCACTTTATCCGCTGTTATCTTAATAAGGAGAAATAAGTGAACCACAAATCAAATGATGCTGTCTTAGACATTCAGAACCTTAAAATGTATTTCCCGGTTACCCGCGGCCTGCTGCGCAGAAAGGTCGCCGATGTTAAAGCCGTCGATGGTGTCACCTTCAAACTAAAGCAGTCTGAGACCCTGGGGCTGGTGGGCGAGAGCGGCTGTGGTAAAACCACCATCGGCCGCTGTGTCCTCGGGCTTTACCGGCCTACCGAAGGCAATATCATGTTCGGAGGCCAGGACATCGCTACCCTGCCGGAAAAAAAGCTAAGAGAAGTACGCAAGAACATGGCCCTTATCTTCCAGGACCCCTACAGCTCGCTGGACCCCCGCCAGAGCGCCGGCAGCATCGTTGGCGAACCCCTTAAAATTCATAGCATGGTCATGAATAAGTCGGAATATAAAGATAAGGTAGAACAGCTTTTCCGCATCGTCGGACTGGACCCCTCTATGACCGACCGCTTCCCTCACGAGTTCAGCGGCGGCCAGCGCCAGCGCATCGGCGTGGC
>CAZXYV010000073.1:0-4823 GCA_964645025.1 uncultured Dehalococcoidaceae bacterium
TCGGCATGACGGTGCTGCCTGAAGCCAAGCTGGCCCGCGAGGCGGAAATCTGCTATGCTTCCATCGCCTGCATCACCGACTACGACAGCTGGCGCGAGACGGCGGAAACCGTGACCGTAGATGCAATTTTGACGACCATGAGAAACAACATCGATTTCGCCAAGAAGACCATAAAGCTGGCGGCGGGCAGGGTGCCGAAAAAACGCGATTGCGCCTGCGCCACGGCGCTGGGACCGGCGCTCGTAACCGACCCGGCGGCCATACCCCCCGCGACGCGGCAAAAGCTCGACCTGCTCATCGGGAAATACATCAAAAAGGGATAATATTATGTCAAATACTGAGTTCAATTGCCTGCCCACCATCATCGGCAGCATGCCCCACACCGACCCGGCCAAAGCGTGCGCGCTGATAGCCCGTTTCCTTAAAGACATCCCCGCCTGGCCGCAGCTGCCGAAGCGCTCTTTCCTGGAAAATATGTACGTCCAGTACAGCGAAGGCTTCCCCGGCGCTTTAGTCGCGAATAACAGCATCCACGTCGATACTTCTCAAGACTTTACCAAATCCCTGGAGGCGCTTTACGCCGCCTACCTGGAGAATGATACCGGTAGATTCCCGATTAGCAAAGATTATGCGGCGGGGCTGTACGCTTTCCTCGCACAGCCCAGGCTAGCGCCGCGGGCGGTCAAAGGGCATGTCACCGGGCCTTTATCCTGGGGGCTGACCGTCGCCGACGATAACAAGCGGGCGGTACTCTACCATGAAGTCCTCGGCGATGCGGTGGGGAAGTTTTTAAAACTCAAGGCGGCCTGGCAGGAAAAAGAGTTAAGGAAAATATCCAAAAACACCATCACTTTCGTCGACGAGCCGATTATGGCCTCCTACGGGTCAATCGTCGCTTCAGGCCCATTCTCCAAGCCGGAAAAGATAGCGGAGATGCTGGACGAGGTCTTCGACGGCATCAGCGGCCTGAAAGGCATCCACTGCTGCGGCAATACCGACTGGCCGGTGCTGCTGAAAACGAAGCTCGATATCCTCAGCTTCGATGCCTATAACTACGCGCCGTCATTAAGTCTCTACCCGGAGGAAATTAAGAAGTTCCTGGGGCGGGGCGGGGCGATAGCGTGGGGCATCGTCCCCAATAACACGGAACCGCTGACAAAAGAGTCGGTCGCCAGCCTCAAAGACCGCCTGGAAGAGGCGATGGCGCCCTTCACGCGGAACGGCATCCCATTTAAAGATATCGTCAAACACAGCCTGCTTACGCCCAGCTGCACCCTGGCCTCGCTCACCGAGGACGGCGCCGAGCAGGCGTTCAAGCTGCTTACCGATTTATCCACCGAGATGAGGAAAAGATATAAATAGGGGGAAATTCTAAATCCTAATATCGAAATACTAAACAAGTATAAATGACTAAAGTATAAAATATAAAGAGTTTTAGATTTACTATTTTGAATTTGTTTAGAGTTTAGGATTTCGTGCTTAGAATTTTTAAAGAATATGGAATGCAATCTTAAAGCTAACCAAGCCCGCTGCAATTGCACCTACGAGCCCTGCTCCCGCAAGGGCAAGTGCTGCGAGTGCATCGCTTACCACCTGGAGATGGACGAGCTGCCCGCCTGCGCCTTCCCGCCGGAGGTAGAGCGTACCTACGACCGCTCCTTTAAGCGATTCGTGGAGGCAGTAAAAGGGAGGGGTGGCAGGAAATCCTGATTTAAGCTATAGTATTACATATGAATAAGTCGAAGAAAAACGCCTGGCACAAACACCTGAAAACAGCTAAAAAGCTCAAGGAACAGCGACGGGCCCTGGCCAAGACGGTAAAGTAAATAAGTTCTAAATCCTAATATCTAAACTTTAAAGCCCATCCCCGGTGTTTAGAATTTAGGGTTTAGAGTTTGGTGCTTTTTATTTTATGTCTGAGCTACCGGAGCTAATCAAGGCGCTGCTTGACCCCAAAGCCTATCCCGAACCCCCGTCACGGGTGGAACTGGTGCAGACCCAGATTTCTTACGTCTTCCTCGCGGACGACTACGTCTATAAAATCAAGAAGCCGGTGGACATGGGCTTCCTGGACTACTCCACGCTGGAAAAACGCCTCATTTTCTGCCGGAAAGAAGTCGAGCTAAACCGGCGGCTCTGCCCGGACGCCTACCTGGGCGTGGTGCCCTTAACTAACGATAACGGACATTACGTCCTTGACGGCAAGGGTAAGGTTGAAGAATACGCCGTCAAGATGCGCCGCCTGCCCCAGGACGCCATGATGGATGTCCTGCTGTTGAAAAACGAGGTCACTCCGAAAATGGTCACCGATGTGGCAGCGATAATTGCGGAATTCCACCGGAAGGCGGCCACCGGCGAGGAAATCAATAAACTCGGCGGTATCGAAGCCGTTATCCAGAATACCTCGGAGAACTTCGCGCAGACGGAAAAATATTTTGGTATCATCATCCTCCCGGAGACCTACCAGCGTATCAAGGACTATACGGAAGGATTTATCGAGGCGAATCTCGCCTTATTCCGTAAGCGCGCCGCCGCGGGGCGCATACGGGACTGCCATGGCGACCTCCATGCCGCCCATATCTGCTTTTATCAGGGAATCTGCATCTACGACTGTATTGAGTTCATCGACCGGTTAAGGTATACCGATGTCGCGGCGGAGGTGGCCTTCCTGGCGATGGACCTCGACCATTACCGCCGTGCCGACCTTTCTAAAATATTCGTTAACGCCTACGTCCAGGCAAGCGGCGATACAGAGCTGTTAAAGCTCCTCAACTTTTACAAGTGCTACCGCGCTTACGTGCGGGGCAAGGTGAACTGTTTCCAGTACAACGACCCTTACATCTCCGCTAAAGAAAAGGACAAGATTATCGCCACGGCCGCGAGCTATTTCCGGCTGGCGGAGTCATATATAGATGAGTAAGCGGGAGAAGTCGTCATGACAAATGAAAATCTTTTATACATCGGCTCGGCCATCATCATCCTGTGGGGCATCGCCCACCTCATCCCCACCAAGGACATCGTCAGCGGCTTCGGCAATATCTCGGCAGACAACAAAAAAATCATCGCCATGGAGTCCATCGCCGAAGGGCTGACGCTCATCTTTCTCGGTTTACTGCCGCTCCTGGTCACCATCCTGGCCGACCCGCTAAGCGAGGCAGCCAATATAGTTTACCTGGCCTGTGCCGTGATGTTGCTGGTGATGGCGGCGCTAACCCTGTTGACTGGCGCCCGGACGCCGACAATCTGGTATAAAATCTGCCCGGCGGTGAAGACTGTCGTAGCTATATTGTTTATCCTGGGGAGTGTAATATAGAAGGCCATGAAATCATTCCAAATCAGACCGTTAGATGAAGGGGATAAGGCCTGGGTGGCTTCTCTGCTTACCGAACACTGGGGCTCCGCCAGGAGCGTTAGCCGCGGGCGGATTTATCAGGCCGATGAGCTGCCCGGCTTCATCGCCGTGCATCAAAACAAACCGGTAGGTCTCATAACCTATAATATAGACATGAAAGAGTGCGAAATCACCACCATGAACAGCCTTATTGAGGGTAAAGGCATCGGCTCCGCCCTGGTTGATGCCGTTAAAGGTGTTGCCATAACAGCCAAATGCAAACGCCTGTGGCTGATAACCACCAACGATAACACCCATGCCCTGCACTTTTATCAAAAGTATGGTTTTTTACTGGTGGCGGTGCACCGTAACGCCATTGAAAAGTCACGCCTGCTCAAGCCGGAAATTCCGCTAACCGGCAACGACGGCATACCTATCCGGGATGAGATTGAACTGGAGATGAAATTATAATAATCTTGTCATTGCGAGGCGCCGCAGGCGACGCGGCAATCTCTTTCGCTGTACTAAACCCATGTAGGAGATTGCTTCGCCTCCCGACTGCGTCGGGATGGTCTCGCAATGACAGTACTTAAATTAAGGTGATAACAAAATGAGAGAACCTTTCGCCAGATACGTTAAAGCTAAACTCAAGACGCCTTTCCTGCTCATCACCTGCGGGCTCCCCGGCACGTGGAAAACGGAGACCACCGAGGAAGTCCATAAAATCAAGGGCGGCAAGCTCCTGCGCACCGACCTCATCCGGCTGGAGGTGCTTAAAAACCAGGACGTTTTCGACTCTAAAGTGGCCGGCGACATGAAGAAGCGGACGCAGGTCTACGATGTGATGTTCGCGCAGGCGGACGAGGCCTTTAAAAGCGATAAATGCGTCATCCTCGATGCTACTTTCATCACGCAGGCGCTGCGGCGGCAGGCGGCGGAAATCGCCGCCAGGCATAAAGCGGCCTTCGTTATCCTCCAGACCGATTGCCCGCAGGAGGTTTCCATCCGGCGTATCCTGGCGCGCGATAAAGAAAACTATGTCTCCAACGCCCTGACCGAGGAAGCCTACCTCAATAACAAGAAAAGGTTCGAAGCCGTCGACCCGGACGATTTGAAAAAGCTATACCCCCGCCTCGATGTCATCCACCTGGTCGTCGATACGGCTAAAGACCCGCCCGAGGAATGGTACATTACGAGCGAGGTGAAAAAGTAAAAAATCCGAGGCTTAACTTTAATGTCATTCTGAGCGAAGCGAAGAATCTGGAGGCGGGGAGGGTAATCACGCCCTACATATATCCCGCACCGAGATTCTTCAGTCGTCCCGACAGGTCGGGACTCCCTCAGAATGACAAACCAGTAAACGCATGAAGATTGACTTGCATATCCATACCAGCACCGGCTCAGACGGCGCGCTCTCGCTCGAAGAAGTCTTCCGCGAAGCCAGGAGAAGGAATATCAATTTTCTATCCATTACCGACCACGACTCCATAGA